>JAITAJ010000076.1 GCA_031284185.1 Accumulibacter sp.
GTCACCCCCAGTCCGAAGCAGCCCCTGAGTCTGGACTTCGGCATTCAGGGCTACGCCGGAAAACGGGAAGGGGTGACCGGCAGTTTCAGGCTGAACTATCGGTTTTGAGGAGCGCGGGCGTCCCGCCCGCCTCGGGTTTTTCTTTGCGGGCGGGACGCCCGCGCTCCATTAGGCTTCGCGCCGTTCAGAGGACAGCGGTTTGAGAGGACAGAAGACAGGTTCAGAGGACAGAGGATAGGGGACAGAAGACAGATGAGTTTGCGGCGCTGTCGCGCCGTCCAGAGGACGGAAAACCGGGCGCTCGGTTTCTCTGTCTTCTGTCTTCTCCAAGCTCTGTCCTCTGACCCCGAGCGCTCGGTTTTTCGTTCCACTCCGGCGCCGACCGCCGCCGCAATAATCCCAGACTTCTGTCATCTCCAACCACTGTCCTCTGACTTGCGTCGCTTCGCGCCGAGTAGGTGACGCAAAACCGAGCGTCCGGTTTCTCTGTCTTCTGTCCTCTCCAAGCACTGTCTTCTGACTTGCGGCGCTTCGCGCCGTTCAGAGGACAGAAAACCGAGCGTTCGGGTTTTCTGTCCTCTGTCTTCTCCAAGCGCTGTCCTCTGAACCCCAAGCGCTCGGTTTTGCGTTCCACTCCGGCGCCGACCGGCGCCGCAAGTTTCCCTGTCTTCTGTCTTCTCCAACCTCTGTCTTCTGAATTCCCTGTCTTCTGTCCTCTCAAACCTCTGTCCTCTGACCCCGCGCACTCGGTTTTCTGTCCTCTGAACGGCGCGACAGCGCCGCAAGCCTATCTGTCTTCTGTCCTCTCTAACCTCTGTCCTCTGAACCGTACTCCACCCGCACGTTTTCGCTGCGCAGCCAGTCGCCCAAGGCCGTCAGCAGATCGTTTTCCAGGCGCACGCGGCAAGTATCGCCAAGCGACAGCTCACATGCCGCCTCGGCGTTGCGGTAGGAGAGCCGTACCGGGCAGTTTCCGGGCGTGTAGGCCGACAACAGCGCGTGCAGACGCCGCGCCGCGGTCGTGGCCCCGGCGCCACTGGCCTGCCCGTTGAGCGACAGACGCAGACAGCGGGCGAAACGCCCGCGCGCCTCGGGCAGCGTCAACAGGCGATCGGCGATGACGCGCACCCGGCCCTCGCCGCCGAAATCGTCGCGCTGCACCTTGCCTTCGACGATCAGCACCTCATCGAGCACCGCTTCCGCGCGAATCTTGTCGCGCTCGGCCACGAAGGTCTCGTTGAACACCGAGACTTCCAGCACCGCCGTGCCGTCGTCGAGCTGCACGAAGGCCATCTTGCCGCGCGAGGTGATCTTGGTGCGCACGTCGGTCACCAGGCCGGCGATCAACTGCGCCTCCTTCTTCGGTTCGAGCGAGGACAACGGCCGGCACGCGAAACGCGACACTTCCCGGCGCACCTCGTTGAACGGATGCCCGGAGAAGAAGAAACCGAGCGAGAGCTTTTCCTCGGCCAGTTTTTGCCGTTCCTTCCAGCGCGGCGCTTCACAGCAGCGCGGCTTCTGCTCCTCGGCATCGGCGCCGTCGAACAGGCTGACCTGCATGGCGTTGCGCTTGGCCTGTTCCGCCGCTTCGATGGCCACGCCGACCGAGGCCAGCAGGCGCGCCCGATGATCATCGAGCGCATCGAAGGCGCCGGCGCGGATCAGCGCCTCGATGCTGCGGCGATTGACCAGGCGCTTGTCGATACGCTCGCAGAAGTCGAACAGATCCCTGAACGGCCCGCCCGATTCGCGCGCCTTGAGAATCACGTTGATCGCCTGCTCGCCGGTTCCTTTCACCGCGCCCAGGCCATAGCGGATGGTCCGGCGGTCGACCGGCACGAAGCGGTATTCCGAGGCATTGATGTCCGGCCCGAGCACGGTCAGCTTGTTGAGGATGCAATCGTCGTAAAAAATCTTCACCGCGTCGGTGTCGTCCATGTCGGAGGAGAGCGTCGCGGCCATGAAGGCGGCGCAGTGGTGCGCCTTGAGCCAGGCCGTCTGGTAGGTGACGACCGCGTAGGCGGCGGTGTGCGACTTGTTGAAGCCGTATTCCGCGAACTTGGTCATCAGCTCGAACAAGCGTTCGGCCAGCTTGGGATCGTAGCCCTTCTTCCGCGCGCCCTCGGCGATGATGCCGCGGTGCCTGACCATTTCCTCGGGCTTCTTCTTGCCCATCGCCCGCCGCAGCATGTCGGCCTCGCCCAGGGTGTAAGCGCCGATGATCTGCGAGATCTGCATCACCTGTTCCTGATACACGATGACGCCGTAGGTCGGTTCCAGGCAAGCCTTGAGATCGGGATGGAAGTAGTCGATGGCCTGCTGGCCCTTCTTGCGCAGGATGAAGTCGTCGACCATGCCCGAACCGAGCGGCCCCGGACGGTAGAGCGCGAGCACGGCGATGATGTCCTCGAAGCGGTCGGGCAAGAGCTTCTTGAGGAGCTTCTTCATGCCGTCCGATTCGACCTGGAAGATCGCCGTGGTGTTCGCGTCCTTGAGAATCTGGTAGGCGCTCGGATCGTCGAAGGTCAGCGTTTCGAGATCCGGGCGCTCGCCGCTCAGTTTTTCGACGTAATCGACGGCCAGCTCGATGATCGTCAGGTTGCGCAGACCGAGAAAATCGAACTTCACCAGGCCCACTTTTTCCACGTCGTTCTTATCGTACTGCGAGATCACCGAGGCGCCGGCGTCGGCGGAATACAGCGGACAGAAATCGGTCAGCTTGCGCGGCGCGATCAGCACGCCGCCGGCGTGCATTCCGACGTTGCGCGTGAGGTCTTCGAGACGGACGGCGAGATCGAACAATCCCTTGACCTCTTCTTCCTCCTCGAAACGCTGTTTCAACTGCGGCTCTTTCTCGATGGCTTCGCGCAGCGACAAGGGCCTGTTCTGTTCGACCGGAATCAGCTTGGCAAGCTGGTCGCAGAAGCTGTACGGCATGTCGAGCACGCGCCCCACGTCGCGGATGACCGCCCTCGACGACATCGTGCCGAACGTGGCGATCTGCGACACGGCGTCGTGCCCGTACTTGTCGCGCACGTACTCGATGACCCGCCAACGCTTGTCCTGGCAGAAGTCGATGTCGAAGTCGGGCATGGAAACCCGTTCCGGGTTGAGGAAGCGCTCGAACAGCAGGGCATACGCCAGAGGATCGAGGTCCGTGATGCCGAGCGAAAAGGCCACCAGCGAACCCGCGCCCGAACCGCGCCCCGGACCGACCGGCACGTCGTTCTTCTTGGCCCAGTTGATGAAATCGGCCACGATCAGAAAGTAGCCCGAAAAGCCCATCTGGATGATGATCCGGGTTTCCGTCTTCAGGCGATCCTCGTACACCGGACGCTGCCGCTCGCGCTCGGCCTCGTCCGGGCACAACTGTTTCAGGCGGCGTTCCAGGCCGCGTTCGGCCTCCGCGACGAGGAACTCGTCGAGCGAGATGCCATCCGGCGTCGGAAAATTCGGCAGGTAATTCTTGTTCAGGTCGATTTCCAGATTGCAGCGCTTGGCGATCTCGACCGAGTTTTCCAGCGCCTCGGGCAGATCGGAGAACAATTCCGCCATCTCGTCGGGCGACTTGAAATATTGTTCTTCCGTATACAGCCGGGGCCGCCGGGTGTCGCCGAGCACGTGTCCCTCGGCGATGCACACGCGCGCCTCGTGCGCCATGAAATCGCCGCGTTCGAGGAACTGGATCGGGTGCGTGGCGACCAGCGGCAGGTCCATCCCGGAGGCCAGTCGTGCCGTCGCCGCCACCAGTGTTTCCTGGGGCGCGTGTCCGCGCGGATGCGCGCGTTGCACTTCGAGGTAGAAGGCTTGCGGAAACAGAGCGGCCCAATGCGCCGCCCGGTTTTCGGCCTGTTCCCGGTGGCCTTGCAGCAGGGCCTCGCCGACGTCGCCCTGTGCCGCCCCGGACAGCGCGATCAACCCGTCGACGCCGACCTCCGAGAACATCGCGCGCGTGATCTCGGCGCGACCGCGCACGCGCGGCTTGAGGCAGGCCCGTGTCAGCAGCTCGCACAACTGCCGGTAGCCCTGTCTCGACCGGCACAGCAGCAGCATCCGGTGAGGCCGGTCGGGGTCGCTCTCGTTGGCCAGGTGGATGTCGCAGCCAAGGACGGGCTTGATCCCCTTGCCGCAGGCCGCCAGATAGAACTTGACCAAGCCGAACACATTGGAAAGGTCGGTGAGTCCCAGCGCCGGCATGCCATATGCCAGAGCGCGCTGGATGGGCGGGCAATCGTGATGATCGCCGACATCCAGACGAACCATGCCGTCGGTGATGGAGTATTCGCTGTGCAGGCGGAGATGGACGAAACGCGGGTCGGACATGGCCGCTATTTTACTCCGGGGCCGGGGTTCAGAAGACAGCAGTTTGAGAAGACAGAAGACAGATGAGCTTGCGGCGCTTCGCGCCGGAGCAAGGACGAAAACCGAGTGATCGGGTTTCAGAGGACAGAGATTTGAGAAGACAGATGACAGATGAGCTTGCGGCGCTTCACGCCGGAGCAAGGACGGAAACCGAGCATTCGGTTTTTCCTTTCTCGCCCGGCGCGAAGCGCCGCAAAACTATCTGTCTTCTGTTCTCTGTCTTCTGTCCTCTATCTTCTGTCCTCTGATACTACCCCTTGAGCAAGCGTTCCTCGGCCAGCGTCAGCGCTTCCGGGGCGCCGAGGAGCACGACGACGTCGCCGGCCTCGAAACGCGCGTCCGACGACGGTTCCTGTGTCCTGATGTCGCGCCGCCGGATCGCCATCACTTCGGCGCCACTTCTTTCGACGGCCAGCTCGTCGACCGTCTTGCCCACGGCGAACGCCGCTTCCTCAAGAGAAACCGAACAGAGACGGGTTTCCTCGTGGTCGCGCTCGTCGCCGACGTCCTGAGCGCCGTGGAAAAAACCACGCAGCGAGCGATAGCGCGTGCCGCGAATCTCGCGGATGCGTTTCAGCACCCGGCTGATCGGCATCCCGGATTGAATCAGCGCGTGCGAGGCCAACATCATGGCCAGCTCCAGCGTTTCCGGCACCACCTCGGCGGCGCCGGCGCGTTGCAGAACGTCGAAGTCCTTCTCGTCGATCGCGCGTACCACGATCGGCAGTCCCGGCGCAATCTCCCGCGCGTGATGAATGATGAGTTCGGCGGCCTTGGTGTCGGCGAAGGAAACGACCAGCACGCTGGCGCGACCGATACCCGCCGCGATCAGCGTCTCGCGCCGCGTCGCGTCGCCATAGACGACGTTCTCTCCGGCTGCCGTGGCTTCGGCGACCCGGTCGGGATCGAGGTCCAGCGCCAGACAGGAGACTCCCTCATACGTCATGAAACGCGCCAACTGCTGACCACTGCGCCCGAATCCGCAGATCACCGCGTGCTTTTCGGTACGCATGGCCTTGGCCGCCAGACGGGTCAACTGCATCGAGCGCAACATCCATTCGCTCGAGACGAAGCGCAGGATCAGACGCTCGCTGTAGTGAACGAGAAAGGGCGCGCACAGGAGTGAAACGACCAGGGCGGCAAGCGTCACCTGCACCACTTCCTGCGACGCCACGCCGGTCTGCCGGATCAGGGACAGCAGCACCAGCCCGAACTCGCCGCCGGCGCACAACCAGATTCCGCTGCGCATGGCGGCGCCCGGCAAGGCGCCGAACAGCCGCGAGGCGGCGAACACCACGGCAAACTTGACCACCAGCAGGCCGGTCAGGATCGCCAGCACCACGGGCAGATGTTCCAGCACGACGGGCAGATCGAGCAACATGCCGACGGTGACGAAAAACAACCCCATCAACACGTCGCGGAACGGTTTGATATCCTCCGCCACTTCGTGCCGGAATTCGGTTTCCGAAATCAACATGCCGGCGATGAACGCGCCAAGGGCCATCGACAGGCCGGCCAGTTCGGTCAGATACGCCAGGCCGAGCGTCACCAGCAGCACGTTGAGCATGAACAGCTCGGCCGACTTGCCGCGCGCCACGACCACCAGCCAGCGGGAGAGCGCCCGCTTGCCGAAATGCGTCACCACCATCAGCACGATCGACGCCTTGGCCACGGCGATGCCCATCAGCCAGGCCATCGTTTCGGGCGCCTGCGAGAACGAGGGGATGAGGATCAGCAGCGGCACCACCGCCAGATCCTGAAACAGCAGCACGCCGATCACCTCGCGCCCGTGCGGGGAATCGATTTCGAGCCGCTCGCCGAGCAGCTTGACCAGCAGCGCGGTGGAGGACATGGCCAGCGCCCCGCCGACGGATACGCCGACCTGCCAGGTGAGGCCCGCCAGCAGGGCGATGCCGGTCATCACCAGCAAGGTCGCCAGCACCTGTGCCGCTCCCAGGCCGAAGACGATGCGCTTCATGGCGAACAGCCGGGACAGCGAAAATTCGAGTCCGATGGAAAACATCAGGAAAACGATGCCGAATTCCGCCAGATGGCTCACGCTGTCCACGTTGGGCACCAGATTGAAGGCGTGCGGCCCGACCAGGGTGCCCACCAGGAGATAACCGAGGATGGGCGGCAAGGCGAGACGCCGGAAAACGATGACCGACACCACGCAGGTGCCGAGCAGTATCAGGATGGTCGGTAGAGTAGGCATGATTCTGCTATGGGCAGGAACGAGACGGCATGGGACAAGGATCGAAGAGGCTTCTGTTATACTCGCGCCATCATAACCGCTATGCCTCCATGAACCAAATCCAAGCCGTCGAACCGTCCCCGCAGGCCCTCGATCTGGCGCGCCAGGTGTTGCGCATCGAAGGAAACGCGGTGCTGGCGCTGGGCGAGCGCATCGATGGCGCCTTTCTGCGCGCGCTGGCGCTGATCCTGAATTGCCGGGGACGGGTCATCGTGAGCGGCATCGGCAAATCCGGGCACGTCGGGCGCAAACTCGCCGCGACGCTGGCCAGCACGGGAACGCCGGCCTTTTTCGTACACCCGGCGGAAGCGAGCCACGGCGACCTGGGCATGATCACCGCCGAGGACGTGGTCATCGGCATCTCCAATTCGGGCGAGAGCGCCGAACTGCTGAACATCGTTCCGGCGATCAAGCGCCGGGGCGCCCGCCTGATCGCCATGACCGGCAACGCGCAATCGACCCTGTCGCGCGATGCCGACGCGCATCTCGACGCGGGCGTGGCCCAGGAAGCCTGTCCGCTCAATCTGGCGCCGACGGCCAGCACGACCGCCGCGCTGGCGCTGGGCGACGCCCTTGCCGTCGCCCTGCTCGACGCGCGCGGCTTCGGCGCGGAAGACTTCGCCCGCTCGCACCCCGGCGGCGCGCTCGGGCGCCGCCTGCTGACGCGCGCGCGCGATGCCATGCGCGACGGCGAGGCGATTCCCGCCGTCGCGCCGGAGGCGAGCATCGCCGAAGCCGTCCGGGAAATCACCCGCGGGACGATCGGCATGACGATCGTGGTCTCGCCGGAGCGCAAGGTGCTGGGGATTTTCACCGATGGCGACTTGCGCCGCGCGGTGCTCCGGCACGCCGACCTCCGTCGCCTCTCCGTCGCCGACGTCATGACCCGCAATCCGCGCGTCATGGGGCCGGAGCAACTGGCCGCCGAGGCCGTCGAGATGATGGAAAGGCACAAGATCAATCAGATTCCGGTCGTCGACGGCGAAGGCCGTCTGGTCGGCGCCCTCAACATGCACGACCTGTTCCAGGCCAAGGCCATCTGATGAGATCGATCGAAGAATGCCGGATACGCGCCGGGCGTCTCAAGCTGATGATTTTCGACGTCGACGGCGTGCTCACCGACGGCTCCCTGTATTTCACCGACGAGGGCACCGAGATCAAGGTCTTCAACGCGCGTGACGGGCACGGTCTGCGCATGTTGCAGGCCGAGGGCGTGACGCTGGCGATCATCACCGGCAGGGACGCCCCCTGTGTCGGCTGGCGCATGAAGAACCTCGGCATCGAGCACGTTCATCAGGGCATCGGGGACAAGCTGGCGACCTTTCACGAACTGCTCGCCAAGCTCGGCGTGAAGGCCGAGGAGGCGGGGTTCATGGGGGACGACGTCATCGACCTGCAAGTCATGGCGGCCTGCGGTTTCTCCGCCACCCCGTCCGATGGCCACGAGATCAACCGCCAGCGCGCCGATTACCGCGCCGGATGTCCCGGCGGACGCGGCGCCGTGCGCGAAGTCTGCGAGTTCATTCTGGCGGCGCGACAGAATCAGGGGACAGAGGCTTGAGAAGACAGAAGACAGAGAAACCGAGCGCTCGGTTTTTCGTCCTCACTCCGGCGCGAAGCGCCGCAAGCCGATCCGTCTTCTGTCTTCTGAAACTCTGTCTTCTCAAAACTCTGTCCTCTGAAACGCGATGAAACACTGGGGTAGCGCGCTTTTTCCATTGAGCCTCTTGCTGGTGCTGACGCTGCTGACTTTCTGGCTGCGTTACGCCACGGAGCTGGACGAGCCGAACCGCGACGGCAAGTACCGGCACGATCCCGACTACATCCTGTCCGACATCGTTCTGCGCAAGCTCGACCAGAACGGTCGGCTCAAATATACCTTGCGCGCCGCCGACGCCCGCCATTACCCGGACGATGACACGACCGACCTGAGTCACCCTCACCTCACCCACGTGGGCGGCGAGGACGGCAAGCCTCCGGTCACGATCACCGCCGAGCGCGGCCACCTCAGCCACGACAACGAACAGGTCGATCTCTACGATAATGTTCGGATTCACCGATCGTCCTTCGGGAAGTATGAGGAACTCATCGCCACCATGAACACGCTGACCGCCTTTCCCGATGAGGAAACGGCTTTCACCCGGAGTCCGGTACTGATCACGCAGGGCAAGTCCTGGGTGAAAGGCGTCGGTATGCGGGTCAACCACCGGGCACAGACCTACGTCATCGAATCCCGGGCGGCCGGCTCCTTGGAAAGCAAGCACACAGGGAAGAGGAAATCATGAAGCCGATCCGTTTTTTCGCCGCCGCCGTTGCCATCACCGCCATCGCCGGCATTCTGTTGTCCTTCCCCGTCCGCGCCGAAAAGACCGACCGGGAAAAACCGATCAACGTCGAGGCCGACCGGGTCAGCCTGGATGACATCAACAAGATCCAGATCTTCGAGGGCAACGTGATCATGATCCAGGGCACGATCCAGTTGCGCACCGACAAACTGGTCGTCACCCAGGATGCCGACGGCTTCCAGAAGGGCGTGGCGACCGGCGGGGCGAACGGATTGGCGCGCTTCCGGCAGAAACGCGACGGCAAGAACGAATACATCGAAGGCGAAGCGGAAAGAATCGCGCACGATACGCGCTGCGAGAAGACCGAATTCTTCGTCCGCGCCTGGGTCAAGAGCGGCCAGGACGAGGTGAGGGGTTACTACATCTCATACGAAGCGCCGACCGAGAAATACCTGGTCACCAACGCCGACGGCGGCGCGAAGTCGGCCGCGGGTCAGAGTCAGGCCCGGGTGCGCGCCATCATCCAGCCCAAGGGCAAACCGGCGCCCGAAGACGGCGCGGCTCCCCTGACGCTGACGCCGGCGCCCGACATGGCGCCGCAGGATCAGGAGCCGTCCGCGCCGGAGCAATAGATTCGCCTTCCGCGCCGGCGCGGCGGTTTCGGGCGCGTCATCGGCGGAAGCGGGAAAAATCGCGCGTGTTTTTCGCCGCCCCGCCGCGCCTGAACGCTTTTCTCCGGGGTCGCCCCCGCCCGCCCGTTCGGAGACATCGAAGAGGCATTTTCGAGAGATCTTCCGACGAACGCGGCGCATCGTTTCAAGCCGGCGCATCCGATTTTCGCGCTGTACCGCCACTGGGAGCATATCCCGTCCCCGGCCCCTTCCCGAAAGCCCGGCTTCTCCCGAATGAATGCCTTGCGGCGCTTCGCGCCGGATGAGAACGAAAAACCGAGCGCCAGGTTTCTCTGTCTTCTGTCTCCTGTCTTCTGTCTTCTGTCCCTGTCTCCTGTCTTCTGTCCCTGTCTCCTCGACTCTCTGTCCTCTGAACCATATGTCGCAACGGAATAACCAAATAAATAAACAGGCTTTGTGGTTCTAAGCGGGGCCATTATAGTAAGCGCTCAGTATTTTTTTGCGTTGAATTCTCAAAGGAGAGAAAAGTGTCAGGATCGATTCGCAAACTGTTGGCCGGCGCGCTGGCGACCGGGTGGATGGCCGCCGCGCTGCCGGTATTCGCTCAGACCAGCCTGCTCAACGTCTCCTATGACGTCGCCCGCGATTTTTACCGGGATTACAACCCGCTGTTTCAGAAATACTGGAAGGAAAAGACCGGCGCGCCGATCGAGATCAAGCAGTCGCACGCGGGTTCGAGCAAGCAGGTGCGCGCGGTGGCCGACGGGCTGGAGGCCGACGTGGTGACCATGAATCAGGCTTCCGACGTCGATTTTCTCGCCGACAAGGGCCTGGTGGCCAGGGATTACGCCACGAAGTTCCCGGACAACGCCTCTCCCTATACTTCGACGATGGTGTTCATCGTGCGCAAGGGCAACCCGAAGGGGCTGCGGGATTGGCCCGATCTCGTCGAGCCTGGCGTGCAGGTGATCCTGCCGCATCCGAAGAATACCGGCAACGGGCGCTACTCCTATCTGGCCGCCTGGGGTTACGCGCTCCGGCAACCCGGAGGCAACGACGGCACGGCGCTGGAATTCGTCGGCAAGCTGCTGAAAAACGCGCCGCTGTTCGCCTCCGGTGGCCGCGACGCGACGACGACCTTCATGCAGCGCAAGATCGGCGACGTGCTCGTGTCCTTTGAAAGCGAGGCCGAGCTGATCGCCAGGGAATTCGGCAAGGGCGAGTTCGACGTGATTTATCCCTCGCTGTCGATTCTCGCCGAATTTCCGGTGGCCATCGTCGAGAAGGTGGTCAACAAGAAGGGAACGCGCAAGGAAGCGCAAGCCTATCTGGAACATCTGTGGTCGAAGGACGGGCAGGAGAACGCCGCGCAGAATTACCTGCGCCCGCGCGACGCCGGAGTGCGGGAGAAATACGCCGCCCAATTTCCGCCGATCAGGACTTTCTCGGTCGATGAAGTCTTCGGCGGCTGGAGCAGGGCCTTCCCGGCGCACTTCAAGGACGGCGGGAGCTTCGACCAGATTTATCAAAGCAAGTAGCCACTTCGCGCGCGGATGGTTTCCATGAAACGTGTGCTTCCCGGCTTCGGCCTGTCCCTGGGCTTTACGCTGGTCTATCTTTCGTTGCTGGTGCTGCTGCCGCTCTCCGGGCTGGTATTCAAGTCCAGCGCGTTGAGCCTCGGGCAGTTCTGGGACATCGCCACCGGCGAGCGCGCCCTGGCGTCGTACCGCGTGAGTTTCGGCGCCTCGCTGCTGGCGGCGCTGATCAATGCCTTCTTCGGGCTGATCGTGGCCTGGGTGCTGGTGCGCTATTCGTTCCCCGGCAAGCGCTTCGTCGATTCGCTGGTGGACCTGCCCTTCGCGCTGCCGACCGCCGTGGCCGGCATCACCCTGGCCACGCTGTACGCGGATACCGGCTGGATCGGCCGCCATCTCGACCCGCTCGGGCTGAAGGTGGCGTTCACGCCGCTGGGGATCGTCGTTGCGCTGACCTTCATCGGCCTGCCGTTCGTCGTGCGCACCTTGCAGCCGGTGATCGAGGACATCGAGCCGGAAGTCGAGGAAGCGGCGGCGACGCTCGGCGCGACGCGCTGGCAGACCTTCCGGCGCGTCCTGCTGCCGGGCATCCTGCCGGCGCTCTTGACCGGCTTCACGCTGGCGTTCTCGCGCGCCATCGGTGAATACGGTTCGGTCATCTTCATCGCCGGCAACATGCCGCTGATTTCCGAAATCACGCCGCTTCTGATCATTTCCAAACTCGAACAATACGACGTGATCGGCGCGACCGCGCTGGCTTGCGTGATGCTGGCGATTTCCTTTCTGCTGCTGCTGGCGGTCAACGGCCTGCAATGGTGGGCGGCCAACCGGCATCGGGGCAAGGAAGGGGCGCTCTCGTGAGTCACGTGGTCGCGCGCCGGGCCAACACCGAACCCCGCTGGCTGCGCCTGACGCTGACCGC
Source organism: Accumulibacter sp. (assembly GCA_031284185.1). GTDB lineage: Bacteria > Pseudomonadota > Gammaproteobacteria > Burkholderiales > Rhodocyclaceae > Propionivibrio. Next base: position 11,991 of record JAITAJ010000076.1, read on the forward strand.
CGTCGGCCTGGGCTTTTTGTTCCTCTTTCTGGCGGTGCCGCTGGTCGCCGTCCTGTTCCAGGGGTTTGCGAAGGGCTGGCGCGCTTACCTCGACGGTCTGGCGCATCCCGACGCGCTGCACGCGATCGGGCTGACCATGTTCATCGCCGCCGTCGCCTTGCCGTTCAACATCGCCTTCGGGGTCGCCGCGTCCTGGGCCGTCTCCAAGTTCGATTTTCGCGGCAAGAGCCTCCTGATCACGCTGATCGACCTGCCGTTCGCCATCTCGCCGGTGGTCGCCGGGCTGATCTTCCTGCTCATCTTCGGCGCGCAGGGACTGTTCGGTCCGTGGCTCGCCGAGCACGACGTCAAGATCGTCTTCGCCTTGCCGGGGATGATCATCGTGACGCTGTTCGTCACCTTTCCCTTCGTCGCGCGCGAACTGATTCCGCTGATGCAGGCGCAGGGCAAGGACGAGGAAGAAGCCGCCGTGTCGCTGGGCGCCTCGGGCTGGCAGATGTTCTTCCGCGTGACCCTGCCGAACATCCGCTGGGGCCTGCTGTATGGCGTGATCCTGGCCAATGCCCGGGCCATGGGGGAATTCGGCGCGGTATCGGTGGTGTCCGGGCACATCCGCGGCGAAACCAACACGCTGCCGCTGCACGTCGAGATCGTGTACAACGAGTACAACGTGGTCGGCGCCTTCGCCGCCGCTTCGGTGCTGGCCCTGCTGGCGCTGGTGACGCTGGCGCTCAAGACGCTGGTCGAATGGAAGATGCGCCAGGAAATCCGGGAACAGCGCGCCGAATTGCCGCCGGAAAGGACGGAATGAGACCATGAGCATAGAAATCCACGGCGTCGGTAAACGCTTCGGCAGCTTCGTCGCGCTCGACGACATCAATCTGAAAATCCCGACCGGCGAACTCGTCGCCCTGCTGGGGCCGTCGGGTTGCGGCAAGACCACGCTGCTGCGCATCATCGCCGGCATGGAAACGGCGGATGCCGGCCACATCAGCTTCGCCGGCGAGGAAGCCACGCATCTGCCCGCGCGCGAACGTCAGGTCGGTTTCGTCTTCCAGCACTACGCGCTGTTCCGGCATATGTCGGTGTTCGAGAACGTGGCCTTCGGGCTGCGCGTCAAACCGCGCAAGGAACGGCCTTCGCAGGCCGAAATCCATCGCCGGGTGATGGGCCTCCTGAAACTGGTGCAACTCGACTGGCTGGCCGGGCGTTATCCGTCGCAGCTCTCCGGCGGGCAGCGTCAGCGCATCGCGCTGGCCCGCGCCCTGGCCGTCGAACCCAAGGTGCTGCTGCTCGACGAGCCGTTCGGCGCGCTCGATACCAAGGTACGCAAGGAATTGCGCCGCTGGCTGCGCCGCTTGCACGACGAGATGCACATTTCCAGCGTGTTCGTCACGCACGATCAGGAAGAGGCGCTCGAAGTGGCCGACCGCGTGGTGGTGATGAACCAGGGGCACATCGAGCAGATCGGCACGCCCGACGAGGTCTATTCGAATCCGGTGTCCCCGTTCGTTTATCGTTTCCTGGGCGACGTGAACGTCTTTCACAACCGGCTGCACGGCGTCTGGGCGGAAGTCGTCGGGCGTGAACGATCGTCGGAAGTGGCGGAGCAGACATCCGACGGCCATCGCGCCCTGGCCTTCGTCCGTCCGCACGACATCCACATCGAATCCGCGCCGATATCCGGCGGAATCGAGGCGACCGTCCAGGACGTCGTCACTATCGGCCCGCTGGTGCGCGTCGAGCTGGCGCACGCGTCGGAGCTGGTGGAGGTGGAGCTGACGCGCGAACGGGCGGACGCGCTGAATCTGCGGAAAGGGCAGTACGCCTGGCTGAAACCGCGGCAGGTCCGGGTGTTCAACGTGCCGGTCGAGGCATTGGAGGAGGGCGGCTCGGGGATATGAGCCTCGCCCGCGCCGGATTCCGATGGCGGCATCGCCAGAGCGCCACGGAAAATGACGCGCGGCATCTTCGCCGGACGACCGTATGCCCCCTGTCCAGGCGCATACGCGACGGCCGTGCTTCCCGCAGAAGCCTTGGAGCATCCGCAATCACCCACAGCGCGGGGCGCGCGCCCGGCAACGGATTCAGGATCGATGTCCGTCCATGAGCGGGCGCGTCACTTCCCCGGGTTCCCGCTCCCGGCGGTGAACTCATCGAACCGATCGCGGTCTGAATCCACGAGACATGCTTGCCCTGGCTTGAAAAGGGAGTGATCATCCTCATGTTCCTTCACGTAGTTCCGAAACAAGAAATGAGCGTCCGGCGTAAAGGAGAAAGGAGTCGCCATGAATCTGGTTTATAACAGCAGGCATTACGCCATTCTGGCTTATCCCGTGCAGAAGGGGGGTTTCGAGCTGGTCGACAAGCTCGGAAGACGCAGCCTGTTCGTCCAAGGCTCGGTGGCCATTGGTCTGCGCGAGGCGATCAACCGCATCCCGGATGGGGAGCGCGACATGGATTCGATCGATTCGCTGCTCGATGACTACTGCGTCGGTAACGCCAGACCGATTCTCTTCCACTGAGGTCCGCCGGCGGCCATTTTCAGAGGACAGAAGTTGGAGAAGACAGAAGACAGGGTGGTATGCGGCGCTTTGCGCCGGGGGGATGGAAAAACCGAGCGATCACCGAGCGATCGGGTACCAGGGGACGGAGATTTGAGAGGACAGAAAACAGATCGGTTTGGGCGCTACGCGCCGAGCAAGGACGGGAAACCAAGCGCGCAGGTTTTCTGTTCAGCGTTTTTCTGTTCAGCGTAGTACGACGAAAAGCGCGGGCTTTTGCGCGCAACACCCGCCACTCGAATGGCGCGGCAGAAGTTTCGGCCAAGCGAACGCGCTTTCCCCGGGACGACACGGATAGGAATAGGGCAAACGCCGGCAAGCTACGCTACCGCGCCTGGAAGATAAAAAATCACCGGGAAAGACGAAAAATTCACGGCGCGCGTCCTTCCATGAATTTTCCGTTCTCCGCAAGCTCCCCCATCACCGCGCGGAGCGGGCAGGGGGCGCGCAAC
>JAITAJ010000089.1 GCA_031284185.1 Accumulibacter sp.
CGATAGGGATTGTTTGCGCCATGGGCAAGGCAATGACCGATTCCGCGCCCCAGAAGCGCCGCCATCGCCTCCTTGTCCAGGAGGGCGGGCAGGTGTCCGCGTACTTCCAGCAAAAGCGGCGTGACGGAAAAGTGAATGAGGGCGTTTTCCGCGCTCGCGGCCTGATAAAGCTCAACCGGCGCGTTTATGCCAAAACGCCGGGTCAGTTCCCGCGCCGTCCGGTAAATATCTGGCGCCGCGCTTTCCGGGATCGACAGGCGGCTGGCCAGCAACGTCCGGCGTATGTATGCTGAATTCGTGAAAACCTTTGCCGACAGCGCCTCGATTCCCGGCATTTTCCGCAATGCCTCCGCATAGGCAGGCTCGCCGCGAAAGCGGATGGATTCAATATCGAATTGCATCGGACAACCCCTCTTGTCTGGTTCAACTGCTGGTAAACACCACAGATTCAAGTGAACGCGCATTCGCGGCATTATGCCGCAATATACGGGCTTTCGCAAAATGACGGGAAAGCGGGGCGCGCGATGGAAAGTGACGGAAACGCCGTCAAAAGCGCGGCGCGAAGCGACGAAGCCTTTCCGGGAAAACGCGGTATTTTCGCTTTGCCCATGCGGCTTCGGGACGATTTGTCGGCGCGCATCGCCGTCGAGAAGGCTTGCCTGCTTGCGGGCGGGCTGTTTAGAATTCGGGGCGTGCGTCGCCGCGGTCTCAATGCCAGCGCCTGTGGCGGCCTTTCCCATCACTCAATTCACAAACAGGAAAGCACAATGTCCGAAGAACGCATCCTCAACCCCCAATTCCAGAACCGAATCATGTCCGCCGAGGAAGCCGCCGCGCTGGTGCCGGCGGGCGCCAAAATCGGCGTCAGCGGCTTTACCGGCGCGGGGTATCCCAAGGTCGTGCCGGCGGCGCTGGCCAAGCGCATCCTCGATGCCCGCATCTCCGGCGGGAAGTTCCGGGTGAGCCTCTGGACCGGCGCTTCCACCGCGCCCGAACTCGACAGCGCGCTTGCCATCGTGGACGGCGTCGAAAAACGCCTGCCCTACCAGTCCGACCCGGTGTTGAGAAACAAGATCAACGAGGGCAGCGTCGAATACACCGACATCCACCTCTCCCACGTCGCGCAGCTCGCCGCCTTCGGCTTCCTGGGCAAGCTCGACGTCGCCGTCATCGAAGTGGCCGGCGTCACCGCCGACGGCAAGCTCATCCCTTCTTCCTCGGTCGGCAACAACCCGACCTGGCTTGCCCTCGCCGACAAGGTGATCCTCGAAGTCAACAGTTGGCAGAGCGCCGCGCTCGAAGGGATGCACGACATCTACAACGTGGCGCTGCCGCCCGAGCGCGCGCCGATTCCGCTCGTCCGCGCCACCGATCGCATCGGCTCGCCCTATCTGGAAGTCGATCCGGCCAAGGTGGTCGCCGTCGTGAAAACCCATCATCCCGACCGCAATTCCGCCTTTTCCCCGCCCGACGAGAATTCCAGAAAGATCGCCGGACACATCCTGGAATTTTTCGCGCACGAGGTGAAGCAGGGACGCCTGCCGCAGAATCTCCTGCCCTTGCAGTCCGGGGTCGGCAACATCGCCAACGCCGTGCTCTCCGGCCTGAACGAGGGGCCGTTCGGGAATCTCACTTCCTACACGGAAGTGTTGCAGGACGGGATGCTGGACATGATCAAATCGGGAAAACTCGCCTGCGCCTCGGCCACCGCCTTCTCGCTCTCGCCCGGCGCGCTGGAGGAACTGAACAAGGATCTGGCGCGCTACAGCAAGAACATCATCCTGCGCCCGCAGGAAGTCTCCAACCACCCGGAAGTCATCCGCCGCCTGGGGGTCATCGCCATGAACGGCATGATCGAGGCGGACATCTACGGCAACGTCAATTCCACGCACATCATGGGCACGAAGATGATGAACGGCCTGGGCGGCTCCGGCGACTTCGCCCGCAACGCCTACCTTTCCATCTTCATGACGCCCTCGCAGGCCAAGGGCGGCGACATTTCCTGCATCGTGCCGATGGCTTCGCACGTCGACCACACCGAGCACGACGTGCAGGTGCTGGTCACCGAACAGGGCTTGGCCGACCTGCGCGGCCTCTCGCCCAAGGAACGCGCCCGGGTGGTGATCGAAAACTGCGCCCACCCGGATTTCAAACCCGCCCTGAAGGACTACTACAAACGCGCCTACGCCAAATCCGCCGGCAAACACACCCCGCACCTCCTGGAAGAATGCCTCTCCTGGCATTTGCGCTATCTGGACGAGGGAAAGATGGGGGGCTGAGGGATAGAAGACAGAAGACGGAGGACAGAAAAACCGCTGTCCTCCGTTACTGCGAGGCGCACAACCTCCCCAGCCTCTCCCTCCCTGTGTACCGTCCGGGGACATTGTCCCCAAGTGTACGACTACATCGTCCCCAGTTGTTATTCTTCCACCATGTTTTTTTCTGGAGGAAGAAAAATGGTCTGGAAAGTGAGGGATGCGATGACATTACCAGGATGTTCAAAAACGCTCTGAAGCCTTCGGCTATTCGATGCTGACGATGAAGAACTTTCTGCCTCCCCCTTTTTGTACCTGGAAACCGGGTTTCAGATGATTTCCAGGCCCCCTTCG
>JAITAJ010000105.1 GCA_031284185.1 Accumulibacter sp.
ATGGACCCAGCAAACGGCAGCGCGCTACGTCAGGCGCTGCGCAAGGCTTATCGCGCCGACGAGACGCGGATCGTCGATGAGCTGGTGGAGAAGGCGCGTTTCACGCCGGAAGAGCGGCAGCGCATTTTTGAGCGGGCGAAGCCCCTGGTCGGGACGATGCGCGAGAAGCGCCTGAAGAGCACCGGCATCGAAGCCTTTCTCAACACTTACGACCTGTCCTCGCGCGAGGGCGTGGTACTGATGTGCATGGCCGAGGCGCTGCTGCGCATCCCGGACACCGGGACGATCGACCGGCTGATCCGCGACAAGATCGGCAACACCGAATGGGTCAACCGGCTCGGCGCGTCTCGCAGCACCTTCGTCAACGCCGGCACCTGGGCGCTGATGCTGACCGGGCGCATCGTGCATCTCGACGAGACCGAGAAGAACCTCGGCGGCACCCTGAAACGCCTGATCACGCGCGTCGGCGAGCCGGTCATCCGGCAGGCCATCGTCACCGCGATGCGCATCCTCGGCAAGCAGTTCGTCATGGGGCGCAGCATCGGGGAGGCGCTCGGACGCGCCGCCGCCGCGGAGGCGCACGGCTATCGCCACACGTTCGACATGCTCGGCGAAGCGGCGCGCACCGCCGACGACGCGCTCCGCTACGAGGAACTCTACACCACGGCCATCGACGCGCTCGGCGCCGCCGGGGGTGGCAGACCGGCGCTGGAAGCGCCTTCGGTGTCGATCAAGCTCTCCGCGCTGCATCCGCGCTACGAGGTGGCCAACGAGGAAGGCGTGCGAGAGGAGCTGTGGCCGGTGGTCAAGCGCCTCGCGCGGAGGGCCGCCAGACACGGCATCGGGTTTACCATCGACGCCGAGGAAATGGATCGCCTGGAACTTTCGCTCGACCTCATCGAGTCCCTCGCGCTCGATCCCGAACTCTCCGGCTGGGACGGGCTGGGCATGGCCGTGCAGACCTACCAGAAACGCGCCTTCCAGATCATCGAATGGCTCGCCGATCTCGCGCACCGTTCCGGGCACCGTTTCGGTCTGCGCCTGGTCAAGGGCGCCTATTGGGACGCCGAAATCAAGGCCGCGCAGGAGCGCGGTCTGGCCGATTACCCGATGTTCACCCGCAAGGTGAATACGGACGTTTCCTATCTCGCCTGCGCCAAGCGGGTATTTGCCGATCCGGCGGCCTTCTATCCGGGGTTCGCCACGCATAACGCGCACACGCTGGCCGCGATCTTCGAGATCGCCGGCAGCAACAGGGAATGGGAATATCAGCGTCTGCACGGCATGGGTGAGGAGCTGTACGACGAGGTCGTCGGGCCGGGCAAGTGGGGATGCGCCTGCCGCATCTACGCGCCGGTCGGCAGCCACGAGGAACTCCTGGCCTATCTGGTGCGCCGCCTGCTGGAGAACGGCGCCAATTCCTCCTTCGTCAACCGCATCGCCGACGAACGCCTGCCGGTCGAACAACTGGTCGCCGATCCGGTGGAAAAGGCGGCCTCGCTCGCCGTCAAGCCGCATCCCGGCATCGCGCTTCCGCGCAACCTCTTCGGCGCGTCACGCGCCAACAGTGAAGGGCTGGACATGAACGACAAACCCACGCTCGACGATTTGCGCCGGGCCATCGAGCGCAGTATCGCGACACACTATGAAGCCGTTCCGCTGATCGGCGGCAAGGAAATCAAGGGCAAGAGCCGCAAGATTTACGCGCCGGCCGACCGGCGCGACGTGGTCGGCTCCGTCACGGAAGCCACCGACGAAGACGCTGCCGAGGCCATGACCTTCGCCGCGGCGGCCTTCCGCGGCTGGTCGGAAACTCCCGCCGGCGAGCGCGCGGCGATTCTCGAACGGGCCTCGGACATGCTTCAGCGCCAACTGCCGGAGCTGGTGGCGCTGATCGCGCGCGAGGGCGGGCGAACGCAGGCCGACGCCGTTTCCGAGGTGCGCGAGGCGATCGATTTCTGCCGCTACTACGCCGCGCAGGCGCGCGAGAAGTTTGCCGAGCCGATCCTTCTGCCGGGGACGACCGGCGAGCGCAACACCTTGTCGCTGTGCGGACGCGGAGTATTCGTGTGCATCAGTCCGTGGAATTTCCCGCTGGCCATTTTCGTCGGACAGATCGCCGCCGCGCTGGCCGCCGGCAACACCGTCGTCGCCAAGCCGTCCAGTCTGACGCCGCTGGTGGCCTTTCAGGCCGTGCGCTTCCTTCATGCCGCCGGCGTGCCGGGCAACGCATTGGCCTTCCTGCCCTGTAGCGGACGCATCGGCGCGGCGCTGGCGGCCCATCCGCGCTGTGCCGGCGTGGCCTTCACCGGCTCGACCGCGGTGGCGCGCTCGATCGCCCAGACGCTGGCCGCCAAGCCCGGCCCGATCGTGCCGCTGATCGCCGAAACGGGCGGGCAGAACGCGATGATCGTCGATTCCTCGGCGCTTTCCGAGCAGGTCGTGCGCGATGTCATGGCCTCGGCCTTCAATTCCGCCGGCCAGCGCTGCTCGGCGTTGCGCGTACTCTTCTTGCAGGAGGACATTGCCGACAAGGTCTCGACGATGCTGCGCGGCGCCATGCGGACGCTGCGCATCGGCAACCCGGTCGACATCCGTACCGACGTGGGGCCGGTGATCGACGAGGACGCGCGTTACCAGTTGGAGCGTCACGTCCGCTGGCTGGAGGGCTTTGCCACGCCGATCCACGTCTGCGAACTCGACGAGGATCTGGCCGGGCGCGGCAGTTTCTTCGCGCCGCGCGCCTATGAGATCGACGACGTTTCGCGGCTGGAGCACGAAGTATTCGGGCCGATCCTGCACATCGTGCGCTGGCGTTCCGACGCGCTGGACGAGGTCTGTGATGCCGTCGCCAATACGGGATTCGGTCTCACGCTCGGCATCCACAGCCGCATCGACGAGACGATCGAGCGCATCACCCGGCGTCTGCACGTCGGCAACACCTACGTGAACCGCAACATCATCGGCGCGGTCGTCGGCGCCCAGCCCTTCGGCGGCGAAGGGCTGTCCGGCACCGGGCCGAAGGCCGGCGGGCCGCACTATCTATACCGCTTTTCCTGCGAGCGAACCCTGTCGGTAGACACGACCGCGTCCGGCGGCAACGCCCTGCTGATGTCGCTCGACACGGGGGAGGAGTAATCCGGTTCATGTCACGATGCTCACGCAGGAAAAAAGTTTGCGGAGGGTTTTTCCGCAATGTTCGCCGTACCCGCCACGGCGGATCTTTGTCGTTCGCCCGGAAGTCCGTGTATTCCGGCGGCCGGGTGAGTAAACTGCGGGTTGGCGCGAATTTTGCGGACATCACGGCTTTAGGGAAGAATTTATGGCTCTCGCTTTGCAGCAACTCATCAACGGTCTGGCGCTCGGCGCCGTGTACGGGTTGATCGCCGTCGGCTACACGATGGTATACGGCATCATCGGCATGATCAATTTCGCGCACGGTGACGTTTATATGGTCGGCGCTTTCATCGCGGTGACCAGCTTCACGCTGCTCGCCGCCTTCGGCATCAGTTCGGTGCCGTTTGCCCTGCTGCTGGTACTCGCGCTGGCCGTGCTGTTTACCTCGGTGTATGGCTGGGCGGTGGAGCGCCTGGCCTATCGG
>JAITAJ010000106.1 GCA_031284185.1 Accumulibacter sp.
AGGGTTCATCCCGACATTCCAGAATGGCAGACTTGAAGGCAAGGCGTGCGTGTGGGTGTGGAAACGCAACGAAGGCAAGGAGAATGAATTTCTGTCGCAGCACATCCTGGGCTTTGCAGGCGGGAAAATCGTCCAGAGCGGCGGCATGAACCAGGATGTGCTGGCCACGTTCGAGGCGTACCTGGAAAAAATCCACCCCGCGCGATGCGATGTTCATCATTCCCCCGGGAACCCATCGTGAAATCCTCGCCGGGGTATCCTGCCGACGCCCGGCGCGGCAGACGCACAGCGTCAGCAGGAACCCGGAAAGAAGGGAACGGGGCGGGTTCATGGCAACAAGTATCCCCCAGGCATTACGAAACGCCCCTCGGCAGGATTGCCGGGCTCCATCCCCACACTGCCTTCCGTCGATTCATGCGACGCGTGTTGCCGGACAATGAACCAGCGGATTACGCCGCGCCAGTTCGCCTCGTTCATCCCAAAGGCGGGCCGCGCCGGAGAAATCGGCGAAACCAAAACCGGCAGGCCATGTCAAGCAAAAAATCATAAAATCAGTTGGCATGGTTTGGGCGTTCGCCATTTCTGGCGCAAGATTCCGTAGCGCGGGGATACGGGCTTAAGCCGCCCGTCTTGCCTTGCCCCCGCCTCGCCCGTTTTCCTGCCGGACGCCCTTCCCCTCTTTCTTTGCGCGATGCGCGACAATGGCATGAGACACAACATGGGAGCATATGCCGGGCCGGGAGCGTCAAATTCGTGACGTGGCCACCCATGAGATATATAATATATAAGACCTGTCTTCGGAAGACGGGGAGCGTGCCATAATCGCGTCTTTCCCGGCTTTGCCTTTGATCTTGACGACCTTTTCACCCGAAAGGAAAACCGTGCTTTCCGCTTACCGTGTCCATGCCGCCGAGCGCGCCGCGCTTGGCATTCCGCCGCTGCCGCTGTCGAAGCAGCAAACCGCCGAACTCATCGAGTTGCTCAAGAATCCGCCGAAGGGAGAAGAAGCCTTCCTCGTGGATTTGCTCGTTTACCGCGTACCCGCCGGGGTGGACGACGCCGCCAAGGTGAAAGCCGCTTTCCTCGCCAGAATCGCCAAGGGGGAAGAAACCTGTGCGCTCGTCTCCCGCGCGAAGGCCACGGAATTGCTCGGCGCCATGTTGGGCGGCTTCAACATCCAGCCCTTGATCGCGTTGCTCGCCGATGCCGAAGTCGGGGCAATCGCCGCCGGGGCGCTGAAGAAAACGCTGCTGATGTTCGATTATTTCCACGACGTCGCCGAACTCGCCAAGTCCGGCAACGCCAACGCCAAGGCGGTGCTGCAATCCTGGGCCGACGCTGAATGGTTCACCTCGCGCCCCGAGGTACCCGCGCTACAAACGCTCACCGTGTTCAAGGTCTCGGGCGAAACCAATACCGATGACCTCTCCCCCGCGCCGGACGCCTGGTCGCGCCCCGACATCCCGCTCCATGCGCTCGCCATGCTCAAGAACCCGCGCCACGGCATCGCGCCGGAAGAAGCCGGTGTGCGCGGGCCAGTGAAATTCCTCGAAGAACTGCGCGCCAAGGGCAATCTCGTCGCCTATGTGGGCGATGTGGTCGGCACTGGCTCCTCGCGCAAATCGGCGACCAATTCCGTGTTGTGGTTTACCGGCGAGGACATCCCCTTCGTGCCCAACAAGCGTTTCGGCGGCGTGTGCCTGGGCGGCAAGATCGCGCCGATCTTCTTCAACACCATGGAAGACGCGGGCGCGCTGCCGGTCGAAATCGATGTGAGCCAAATGGAAATGGGCGACGAAATCGAACTTGCCGTCGACCATGCCACGGCAAAAGTCACGGCGAAGAAAAACGGCGCCGTGATTGCCGAAGCGGCCCTGAAAACCCCGGTCATCCTCGACGAAGTGCGCGCCGGAGGCCGCATTCCGCTCATCATCGGGCGCGGCCTCACCGCGCGCGCGCGCGAGGCGCTGGGGCTGCCGCCCTCGACGCTATTCCGTCTGCCGCAAGCGCCGGAAGACAGCGGCAAGGGTTTCTCGCTCGCGCAGAAAATCGTCGGACGCGCCTGTGGCCTGCCCGAAGGCCGGGGCATCCTGCCCGGCACCTATTGCGAACCCCGGATGAGCACCGTCGGCTCGCAGGACACCACCGGCCCCATGACGCGCGACGAATTGAAGGATCTTGCCTGCCTCGGCTTCTCCGCCGATCTGGTGATGCAATCTTTCTGCCACACCGCCGCCTATCCGAAACTCGTCGACATCAAGATGCACCGCGAACTGCCCGGCTTCATCAGCACGCGCGGCGGCGTCGCGCTCAAACCCGGCGACGGCGTCATCCACTCCTGGCTCAACCGGCTGCTTTTGCCGGATACCGTCGGCACGGGCGGAGACTCGCACACACGCTTCCCGATCGGCATCTCCTTCCCCGCCGGTTCCGGCCTCGTCGCTTTCGCCGCCGCCACCGGCGTGATGCCGCTCGATATGCCGGAATCCGTGCTCGTGCGCTTCAAGGGCGCAATGCAACCTGGCGTGACCTTGCGCGATCTGGTCAACGCCATCCCGCTTTACGCGATCCGGCAGGGCTTGCTGACCGTCGAAAAACAAGGCAAGCAAAACATTTTCTCCGGCCGCATTCTGGAAATCGAGGGTCTGCCCGATCTCAAGGTCGAACAGGCGTTTGAACTCACCGACGCCTCCGCCGAACGCTCCGCCGCCGGCTGCGCGGTGCATCTGAACAAAGCGCCAGTCGTCGAATATCTGAACTCGAACATCGCGCTCATGAAGTGGATGATCGCGGGCGGCTACCAGGACGCCCGCACCCTCGATCGCCGCATCGCGGCAATGGAAGACTGGATCGCCAGGGGCGAACTGCTCGCAGCCGACGCCGATGCCGAATACGCCGCAATAATCGAAATCGACCTCGCCGACATCACGGAGCCTATCGTCGCCTGCCCCAACGACCCCGACGACGTAAAGCTCCTCTCCGAAGTCGCGGGCGACAAGATCGACGAAGTTTTCATCGGCTCTTGCATGACCAACATCGGCCACTTCCGCGCCGCGGGCAAGGTGCTCGACGGCAAGACCGACATCCCCACGCGCCTCTGGATCGCCCCGCCCACCAAAATGGACGCCATGATCCTCAACGAAGAAGGCTATTACAGCATCCTTGGCCGCTCCGGCGCGCGCATGGAGATGCCCGGATGCAGCCTGTGCATGGGCAACCAGGCGCAAATCCGCAAAGGCAGCACGGCGATGTCGACTTCCACCCGCAACTTCCCGAACCGCCTAGGGATAGACACCCGCGTCTACCTCGGTTCGGCGGAACTCGCCGCCGTCTGCGCCCTGCTCGGCAGGATTCCCACGCCAGCGGAGTATCTGGCGCAAGTCGAAGTCGTCAACAAACAAGCCGCCGATATTTACCGCTACATGAACTTCGACAAAATTCCCGAATTCGCCGGTATCGGTGTCGCGGCATAGGTTTTATCGCTGAAAGGGGAGGAGACAAAAGGCAAATCCATAAGCCTGACATTCCCGCAAGCCCCCGCCCTCATGTCATTGGGGGCGGGGATTT
>JAITAJ010000193.1 GCA_031284185.1 Accumulibacter sp.
CCGTAGGGGCGCGCCGCCTCGGAAGCCGCGACGGCGGCGCGAAATCCGCCACGACGGGCGCGGGCCATGCCCTGCATCCTGAAAAAAATATCTTTCCCCTGGATACCTGTGTTCATGGGGGGCGGGATTCCGGCATGGCTTTCCCGTTGGGCGCAAGCGCGTCATCTTTTGGCGCGCGCCGTCCGGTCTCCGGCTGTCCATGTGCGACACGATACGTCGCATTGGTCATCGATAATGCATCGACTTCAAGGAGCGCAGCATGGCACGTCACACACTATCGAGCGTGGAGGATACTCCCCCGATCGTCATACTCTGGATATTGCGTCTGCTGGTTTCATCCAGTTGGGAACTCGGCCGGCATGGAAACAAGACGCTGAAAGAAGTCATCGGCCTGTCGGAACTGTTCGATGCGGGGGAGGGCGACCCTCCTCTCAAAGAAATCCGCAGGCGGATTCATCTTCGCCATCGGCAGAGCGAGAGGCGTTTCGGGAAGGCGTCCCTGCCGTCCCCGCTCGCGGAAAATATCGCCCGCCTGGCCGCCGTCGTCGGCTTGGCGCCGGAGGAAAGCCGGATTCTCGGTTTCGTCGCCCTGCTGCATACGCAACCCGCGCTCGAAGAGGCTGGCGACGTCCTGGGGAGCTTGAGCACTCCGGCGATGTACCGCGCGGTTTCCGCGGCGCTGGGTATTCCGGAAGCGGATGTTTGCGCGGCCTTGAGCGCGAAAGGCGGGTTGATTCGTTGCGGTCTGCTGCGCATCGACGACGACAGCGAACCCTTGAAGCACAAATTCGACCAAATCAGCCGGGGTTTTTTCCATAAGCTGTGCCGGCAAGATCTCGAGCCGCTGGATCTGTTGCGCGACACGCTCGCGCCGAGCGCGCCGGGGCATCTCGCGCTGGCGGACTATGCGCACGCCGAGCCGAAACTCGAAACGCTGCGGGTCTTTCTGCGCGAATCCTTCGCGACGGCGCGCAAGGGCGTGAATGTCTTCCTGTACGGGCCGCCGGGCACCGGCAAGACGCAGTTGGCGAAAACGCTGGCCAAGGATCTGGGCTTGAAGCTGTTCGAGGTGTCGCAGGAAGACGAGGACGGCGACCCGATCAAGGGAGAAAACCGGCTGCAGGCGTTCCGGGCGGCGCAGAGCATCCTGGCCGGGCAGCGCGTGATGCTGATGTTCGACGAGGCCGAGGACGTTTTCAACAACGGCAGTTTCACCGAAAGGAGCACGGCGCAGCGGCACAAGGCCTGGATCAACCGCTGGCTGGAAGAGAATCGCGTGCCGACGCTGTGGCTGTCGAATTCCGTCGCCGGGATCGACGCGGCCTTCATCCGCCGTTTCGACGTGATGCTCGAACTGCCGGTGCCGCCGAAGCGCGTGCGCGAAGGCATCCTGCGGGAAGCCTGCGGCGACTTGCTGGATGCGGCCGCCGTCGCCCGCGTCGCGGATGCGGAATGTCTGACGCCGGCCGTGGTCACCCGCGCGGCTTCGGTGGCGGCGCTGGTGCGCGGCGAACTGGGCCGGGAAAAAAGCGCGGCGGCGTTCGAGTCGCTGGTCAACGGCACGCTCGAAGCGCAGGGGCATCGTCCGGTCAAAAAGCACGATCCCGACCGGCTGCCCGAGGTCTACGACCCGGCGTTCATCAACGCCGACGCCGATCTTGCGCGCATCGCCGAGGGCCTCGCCGCGGCCGGTTGCGGGCGGCTCTGCCTGTACGGGCCGCCGGGCACCGGCAAGACGGCCTTCGGGCGCTGGCTGGCGGAACGCCTGGAAAGTCCGCTGCTGGTCCGGCGCGCTTCCGATCTCTTGTCGATGTGGGTGGGCGGCACCGAGGCGAACATCGCCCAGGCGTTCCGGCAGGCCGAACAGGAAAGCGCGCTGCTCCTGATCGACGAGGTGGACAGCTTTCTGCAGGACCGGCGCGGCGCGCAGCGCAGTTGGGAGGTCACCGAGGTCAACGAAATGCTGACCCAGATCGAATCCTTTCCCGGCGTGCTGGTCGCTTCGACCAACCTGATGGACGGGCTGGACCAGGCCGCGCTGCGCCGCTTCGACTACAAGGTGCGGCTGGATTACCTGCGCTCCGCGCAGGCCGCGGCGATGCTGGAACGGTATTGCGCGTCCTGGGGAATCGCCCTCTGCGCGGAAGAGGCCGAGCGCCTGAAGCCGCTCCGCCTGACGCCGGGCGATTACGCGGTCCTCGCCCGGCGGCATCGCCTCGCGCCCTACCGGGACGCGGACGCGATGATCGAGGATCTGCGCGCCGAGGCGGCGCTGCGGCAGCCGGCAAGCCGCGGCATGGGCTTCTTGTGAGCTTTGCCTGGGCGCACAGGCCGGCCCTGGCGCGGATCGACGAGCGCAGAGCGTTCCCGCGAGCAATCTGATTTCCGCGCTGGCCGCCGCCCGGCTACGCTACCGGATTTTCTCGGAAGCCGGGCAGACAGACTGGGCGGAAGCCGTGCCTTCCGGGTTCCTGGCCGCGTTGGCCGTCGCGGCGTGGAAGGAGACGTTCATTTCGGCTTGTGCTCTTGATACGAATAAGCGCGTCGTTCATCGTAATCCCGATATTTTTCAGCGATGCCAGGATCGTTGAAATCACCTTCTATCCGGTTGGCTTCACCCAGTCCGTCCAGACCTTTCATGGACAGGATTCCATCCATCCAATGTCCGCGTTCGAGCGGCGGCCGTCGGAATGGTTCGAGGTAGCCATCGA
>JAITAJ010000205.1 GCA_031284185.1 Accumulibacter sp.
CGGAACGCTCAAGGCGAGCGCGTCGAAATCGGCTTTTTCACCCAAGCTCGCCGCCGTCTATCGCTGGGACGAGACCTTGAGCTTCCGCGCGTCGGTCGGCAAAGCCTTCCGCGCGCCGAACAACGGCGACCTCTACACCTTGAGCCGAAGCAGCGATAAGAACAGCACACCGAACGCGCGTGTTCTTGTTCCCGACGCGGGCGTGAAGCCGGAAACGGCGACGGCGATCGATCTGGGCGTCGAAAAAGCCTTGCCCGGAAACGGCTATGTCAAGGCGGCCGTCTATCGCACCAAGCTGAAAGACATGCTCTATCGCAAGGTATCTGCGTCGGATGGCAGCTATGACTACCTGGGCGGCGTCACAATCACCGAACTCTCGCGAATGACCAACGCCGGGGAAGCGGTGACGAAGGGGTTTGAATTTTCCGGTGAAATTCCCGTGACGTCCTGGCTGCGCGCCTCGGCAAGCTATTCCTGGACCGATGCGAAGATCACGAAGGACGATACCGGCCTGACTTCGCTCGAAGGCAAATATGTGATCAACGTGCCGAAAAACATGGCGAGCCTCGGGTTTGACGCCCAATGGCGCGAGTGGTCCGGCAATCTGACGACGACCTACATCGGCCAGATGTACGGGCAGGCGAACAACAGCGACCGCGAAAAAAATGTTTATGCCGGCACGGGGAAATACACTCTCTCCAATCTGCGGATCGGCTACCGGATCGACAAGCACTTCAAGGCGACGCTGGCGATCAACAATCTGTTCGACAAGAAGTATTACGAGTATTACCTGATGCCGGAGAGAAACATCGCTCTGGAGTTGCGCGGAAGTTTCTGACTGCCGGTCGGGAGTGTTTTTTCCGTCGTTGCGAGACGCGCCGCGCCGAAGCCCTCCGGTGGCGTTTTTCCGGATGGCTTCGCCTTCGGCTCGCAATGACGGATGCCGGCATTCGAGCCGGAAACGCTCTGGCGCAGATTGGCAAATGAAAGCGCATGTCCTCTGCCATGCGGCGCTCAGGTGACGGGAAAGCGGCGGATCGGTACGAGCCGAACCGAGCTGATTTGCTATAGAATGACGGCGCCGATACGGGACGACCGCCCTTGAGGCGGTCGATTTTTTTTCGACCCGTGGATCAACGAGGGGGTCGAGCAGAAGGCGGCGCGGGCGGCGCGAGCGCCGCTTCATATCCGGACGTGAGGCGATGGCCGGGATCGTCGGCTGACCGGCATTCCGCAACCATCGGCGGTTTCGCGCGTCAGACGGGTTCCGCCGCCCGATGAAGGCGGATCGTGTACTGGTCACGGCGGTGAGCGCCGGAAAACGTGGGCGGAGTCGGTGAGCGAAATGGAAGTCTTTTTTATGTCGGCGGGCGTCGTCGCCCTGGCCGAAATCGGAGACAAGACCCAACTGCTGGCCTTCATCCTTGCCGCGAAATTCCGCCGGCCCATGCTGATCAGCCTGGGCATCCTGCTGGCGACGATCGTCAATCATGCCTTTGCCGGCGCTCTCGGCGCCTGGCTGACGGCGAACGTCGCCGCGGAAACGATGCGCTGGATACTGGGCGCGTCCTTCGTCCTCGTGGCCCTGTGGATCCTGGTGCCGGACAAGTTCGAGGAAGAGGACGCCGGCCCGGCGAGGTTCGGCGTGCTGGGCACCACCCTGATCGCCTTCTTCCTGGCCGAAATGGGCGACAAGACGCAGATTGCGACGGTGGCCCTGTCGGCCCGGTTCCAGGCGTATTACGCGGTCGTCGCGGGGACGACCTTCGGCATGATGCTTGCCAACGTCCCCGCGGTTCTGCTCGGGGAGCGCGCCGCCGGGCGCGTTCCGGCGCGTGTCGTGCGCGCCGTCGCCGCCGCGATCTTCGGCGCGCTCGGCGCCGCCACGCTTCTCGGCATGGGGCGGAGTCTGGAATTCTGAACGGCGCGCCGGGCGGGGCCGGAAAATTCCCTTCCGCGAGCCGATCCGTCTTTCGCCCCCGTTTTCAGTTCTCCGAGTGCTCGTCGAGGTGGATCATGTCGTTGTGTCCGCGCTGGTTGATTTCGTGCCGGCGCTTGACGAGCAACATGCTGGCGCTGATGAAGAGTCCGAACAGGGAGATGACCCAGTAGATCGACAGGTCGACCTTGACCATCAGGTAATACAGGCCGGTCATGATCAGGATCGACAGGTTTTCGTTGAAGTTCTGCACCGCGATCGAGTGGCCGGCGCCCATCAGGATGTGTCCGCGGTGTTGCAGCAGGGCGTTCATCGGGACCACGAAGAAGCCCGACAACGCGCCGATGAGGATCAGCAGCGTCACGGCCAGCCACGTGTGATGCACGAAGTTCATGATCAGCACGATCAGGCCCATGACGATGCCGAGCGGAATGACTCGGGGCGACTTTTTCAGGGTGATGAACTTGGCCGCCACCACCGCGCCCAGCGCGACGCCGATGGCGACGACGCCCTGCAACATGCTGGAACCCGACAGGTTCATGCCGAACGAGACTTCCGCCCACTTGATCACGATGAATTGCAGCGTGGCGCCGGCGCCCCAGAACAAGGTGGTGACGGCCAGCGACACCTGGCCCAGACGATCCCGCCAGAGCAGCGCCAGACAGTGGTTGAATTCGCGGATCAGATACCAGGGGTTCTTGTGCAGCAGTTTCCGGTCGACGCCGGTGTCCGGCACGTAGAGATTGAATACCGCGGCCACGATGTAGAAGGCGCCGACGAAGTAGAGCGCCACCTTGCACCCCGCGTCGATGCCGGTATCGATGAGCGGGAAGTCGAAGGACAGGAAATAGCGGGTAACTTCCGGCTGGATCAGCGTTCCGCCGATGACCACGCCGAGAATGATCGCGCCGACGGTCAGCCCTTCGATCCAGCCGTTGGCGACGACCAGCAGACGATGGGGCAGGTACTCGGTGAGTATGCCGTACTTGGCCGGCGAGTAGGCGGCGGCGCCGAGTCCGACCACGGCGTAGGCGATGAGCGGGTCGACGGCGAGGAACATCATGACGCAGCCGACGATTTTGATGGTGTTGCTGATGAGCATGACCCGCCATTTGGGCATCGAGTCGGCGTAGGCGCCGACGAAGGCGGCGAGCAGGACGTAGGAGAGCGTGAAGAAGGTCTTCAGCAACGGCTCATAGGCGAACGGCGCCTGCATTGCGCGCAGGGCGGCGATCGCGGTTATCAGTAGCGCGTTGTCGGCGAGCGCTGAAAAAAATTGCGCCGCCATGATGATGTAAAAACCGGAAGGCATTGAAATCCAAACACTTCGCTTGTTCTTGTCTGACGGGCCTTTATACCACGAATTTTCGGGATTGATACACGCCGGGAGGCGCCGCCGCGGACGGACATCGGGGCGCTTTTGGGGCAAAATGCGGGAGCGCCGCGCATGACCGGCGCGCCCGTTCCGAGGACTTTTCCGAGATGCCGCGACCGATCCAGGCTCATATCGACCTTTCCGCCCTTCGCCACAATTACGAGGTCGCCAGGGCGTGCGCGGCGCGTTCCGGCGGCCTTTCCGGGGTGTGGGCGGTGGTCAAGGCCGATGCCTACGGGCATGGCCTGCCGCGCGTGGCCGGGGCGCTGGCCGACGTCGCGGACGGCTTTGCCCTGCTGGAGATCGACGCCGCCGTGGCGCTGCGTGAGGCCGGGTTCCGGCAGCCGATCCTGCTGCTGGAGGGGTTTTTCGATCGGCGCGAACTCCATGTCTGCGCCGAATTCGGATTGACGCCCGCCGTGCATCGGCTCGATCAGCTTCGCGTGATCCGCGACGCGGCCTTGCCGGCGCGTCTGCCGATCTACCTCAAACTGAACACCGGCATGAACCGCCTCGGCTTCGGGCCGGAAGAGATGCCCGCCGTCCGGCGCGAGCTGGCGGAAACGGAACCCTTCCTTTCATCCGTCACCCTGATGACGCATTTCGCCACGGCGGATGACGAGCGCGGCGTGGCGTGGCAGCTCGAACGCTTCCGGCGGATGTGTTCGGGCTGGAATCTGCCGGTGTCGCTGGCCAACTCGGCGGCGATTCTGCGCCACCCGGAAACGGCGAACGGCTGGGCGCGTCCGGGCCTCCTCCTGTACGGCGCGAGTCCGTTCGCGGACGAGGACGCCGGCAGCCTCGGGCTGCGTCCGGTGATGACCCTGAAGAGCCGCGTCCTGGCCGCGCGGGAGGTGAAGCCGGGCGAGCGGGTCGGTTACGGCGGCGCCTTCGAGGCGTCCCGCCCGATGCGCGTCGGCGTCGTCGCCTGCGGCTACGCCGACGGCTATCCCCGTCACGCGCCGAGCGGAACGCCGGTTCTGGTCGCCGGCGCGCGCGCGGCGACCGTCGGCCGCGTGTCGATGGACATGCTGGCCTGCGATCTGACCGGCGTTCCGCAAGCCGGGGTCGGCAGCGAGGTGGTGCTGTGGGGCGAGGGCCTGAGCGCGGATGAAGTGGCCGCCGCCGCCGGCACCCTCAGTTACGAACTCTTCTGTGCGCTGGCGCGGCGCGTGCCGGTGGTCGAAACGGGAGGCGAGGGCAGGACGCGCGACGAAACACGGGGCGCGGTCTGACGATGGTCAAGGCGAAAACGGTCTATTCGTGTACCGAATGCGGCGCCGTCTCATCGAAATGGCAGGGGCAGTGCCCGGAGTGCGGCGCGTGGAATACGCTGCTCGAGACCGTCGTCGAGGCCGATGGCCCGTCGGCGCGGCGTTTCGCCGCCCTGTCCGGCGCGGCTGCCGGGGTGCGGAGGCTCTCCGAGATCGAGGCGCGCGAGGAGGATCGGCTGCCGACCGGCATCGGCGAGTTCGACCGCGCGCTCGGCGGCGGCCTGGTGGCCGGCGGCGTGGTGTTGATCGGCGGCGATCCGGGCATCGGCAAGAGCACCCTGTTGTTACAGGCGCTGGCGGCGCTCTCCGGCGGCTCGAAGGCGCTCTACGTGAGCGGCGAGGAATCCGGCCAGCAGATCGCCTTGCGCGCGCGGCGTCTGGCGCTGGATACGCGGTGGCTCGAACTGCTGGCCGAGATCAATCTGGAGAAGATTCTGGCGGCGCTCCAGGCGGAAAAGCCGCAAGTGGCGGTGATCGACTCGATCCAGACGCTGTGGTCGGAACAGCTCGGTTCCGCGCCGGGATCGGTGGCGCAGGTGCGCGAATGCGCGGCGCGGCTCACCCGGCTGGCCAAGCAGAGCGGCACGACGGTGATCCTCGTCGGGCACGTGACCAAGGAAGGCGCTCTGGCCGGGCCGCGCGTGCTGGAGCACATCGTCGATACCGTGCTGTACTTCGAGGGCGACACGCATTCGAGTTTCCGGCTCATTCGCGCGGTGAAGAACCGTTATGGCGCGGTCAACGAGATCGGCGTCTTCGCCATGACCGATCGCGGGCTGAAAGGCGTCAGCAATCCGTCCGCGATGTTTCTCTCGCGGCACGGCCAGAACGTTCCGGGGTCGTGCGTGCTGGTCACCCAGGAAGGAACGCGGCCCCTCCTGGTGGAGATTCAGGCGCTGGTCGACCAGGCCCACGGCAATCCGCGCCGGCTGACGGTCGGGCTGGACGCGCAGCGGCTCGCCATGCTGCTGGCCGTGTTGCATCGTCACGCGGGCATTCTCTGCTTTGACCAGGACGTCTTCGTGAATGCCGTCGGCGGGGTCAGGATCGGCGAGCCGGCGGCCGACCTCGCGGTGCT
>JAITAJ010000273.1 GCA_031284185.1 Accumulibacter sp.
TACCCGGCGCGACAGCGCCGCAAGCTCCTCTGTCTTCTGTCCTCTCAAATCGCTGTCTTCTGAACTATACTGTCCCGCGCACACCATCACGAGTCCCCGATTTGAACCCGACCAGACACAGCACGATCCGCATCCTGGGCATCGATCCCGGCTTGCGCGTGACCGGCTTCGGCGTCATCGAGAAGACGGGGAACCGGCTCGGCTACCTGACCAGCGGCTGCATCCGAACCGACGCGGCGGACGCCTTGCCGTCACGGCTGGGCGCCATCCACGCCGGTCTCGCGGAACTGCTCGCGCGTTACGAACCCGATCAGGCTGTCATCGAAATCGTGTTCGTCAACGTTAACCCTCAATCGACGCTCTTGCTGGGGCAGGCGCGTGGGGCCGCGATCACCACGCTGGTCGCGGGAGGGTTGGAGGTGGCGGAGTATACGGCCTTGCAGGTCAAACAGGCGGTGGTCGGCAACGGACACGCGGACAAGGTACAGGTGCAGCACATGGTGCGCCGCCTGCTGTCGCTGCCCGGAGATCCCAGCCCGGACGCCGCCGACGCGCTGGCTTGCGCCATCACCCACGCGCACGGCGGACAGGGCCTGGGAGCGCTGGCGACGAGAGGGTTCCGAATGCGTAATGGCCGGATGATTCCGGCAAAAGGGAAGGAAGCTGACCGATGATCGGGCGTTTGACCGGAATCCTGCAGGAAAAGACGCCGCCACAGGTGCTCCTCGACGTGCGCGGCGTCGGCTACGAAATCGACGTGCCGATGAGCACTTTCTTCAATCTGCCGGCGGCGGGTGAAACCTGCACGCTGCTCACGCATTTCATCGTCCGCGAGGATGGCCAGTTTCTCTACGGCTTCGGCACCGAGGCCGAACGCTTCGCCTTCCGCCAACTGGTGAAGATATCGGGCGTCGGCGCGCGCACGGCGCTTTCCGTGCTCTCGGGATTGTCCGTCGCCGATCTCGCCCAGGCCATCGCCCATCAGGAAACCGGACGGCTGGTCAAGGTCCCCGGCATCGGCAGGAAAACCGCCGAACGGCTGCTCCTCGAACTCAAGGGCCGATTGTCCGACGTCCTGCCGAGCGCCCGGCCTCCGGTCGAGGACGCGCGGCACGATATCCTCAACGCGCTGCTGGCGCTGGGATACAATGACCGCGAGGCGTCGGCGGTCATGAAGCAGTTGCCGCCCGAACTGTCGACCTCGGACGGCATCCGCCAGGCGCTCAGACTTCTTGCCAAGCCATGACGCAACGACATATCACCTCCGCGCAGCGGCAGATCATCCAGATTTCCATCGTGGCGCTCCTGCTGATCGGCTGCATCGCGGTATTGCTGCCATTCACCGGCACCCTGATGTTCGCCGTGGTGACCTGCGTGACCACCGCCCCACTGCGCGACCGCGTGCTCAGGCTGTGCCGCGGGCGTAGCCGCCTGGCGGCGCTGGTGATGTCGGTCCTGCTGGTCGTGCTGCTGTTCGCGCCGCTTGCCCTGCTTTCCGGCACGCTGACCCAGGGCATCGATTCGGTGGCGCGCTACCTTCGACCGATCATGGAGACCGGGCTTTCCGCCAATCCGCCCAAGTGGCTGTCCGATCTGTCCGTCGTCGGCCCGATCATCGACACCTACTGGCATGAGCTGGCCGCCAGCCGGGAAGAGATGAACGGCCTGCTGCGCCAGCTGATCGATCCGACGCGCAAGATGGCGCTGGCAACCATGTCGGTCCTCGGTCAGGGGCTGCTACAGTTGATGCTGGTCATCTTCTTTGCCTTCTTCATCTTCCGCGACGCCGAAAAATACGCGGGCGCCTTGCGCAACGGCAGCCAGAAGCTGGCCGGCGACCTCGGAGAACGCATGTTGAAACTGGCCGCGGGCACGGTCACCGGCGTGATGATCGGCATCGTCGGCACGGCGGCGGCGCAGGCCCTCGTCGCCATGCTCGGCTACCTCATCGCCGGCGTTCCCGGCGTCGCCATGCTCACCTTCATGACCTTCGTCTTCTCCATGGTGCCGGTGATCGGCGCCACGCTGATCTGGCTCGGCGCGGCCTGGTGGCTGTACGACAGCGGCCAGACCGGATGGGCCGTCTTCATGCTCTTGTGGGGCATGTTCGGCATTTCCAGCGTGGACAACGTCGTCAAGCCGCTCCTCATCTCGCGTACCTCCAGTCTGCCGCTCCTGCTGATCGTCGTCGGCATCTTCGGCGGCGTGATGGTCTTCGGCTTCATCGGTCTGTTCCTCGGCCCGATGCTGCTCGCGCTCGGTCAGGTGCTGATCCGCGAGTGGCTGGCGCTGGCCGACGAATACGAAGAGCCGCCCTCTCTCCAGCCATGATCGAAACCGATTCCTTCGAGCGTCCCGGCGACGCCTCGCCCGACCGCCTGATCTCGCCCGAGTCGGAGTCGAACCAGGAAGACGTCATCGAGCGCGCGCTGCGCCCGAAGCGCCTCGCCGATTACGTCGGGCAGACCCGGATTCGGGAGCAGCTCGGCATCTTCATCGAAGCCGCCAAGCGCCGGCGCGACACGCTCGACCACGTGCTGTTGTTCGGCCCGCCGGGTCTGGGCAAGACGACGCTGGCGCACATCGTCGCGACGGAGATGGGCGTCGGTCTGCGCCAGACCTCCGGGCCGGTGCTGGAACGCGCCGGCGATCTGGCGGCCATGCTGACCAATCTCCAGCCGCACGACGTGTTGTTCATCGACGAGATTCATCGCCTCTCGCCGGTCGTGGAAGAAATCCTCTATCCGGCGATGGAGGATTTTCAGATCGACATCATGATCGGCGAGGGGCCGGCGGCCCGGTCGGTCAAGCTCGACCTGCCGCCCTTTACCCTGATCGGCGCCACCACGCGGGCCGGCATGTTGACCAACCCCTTGCGTGATCGTTTCGGCATCGTCGCCCGGCTGGAGTTCTACACGCCCGAGGAGCTCACGCACATCGTCGGGCGGTCTTCGCAGTTGTTGCGGGTGCCGGTCGACGCGGACGGCGCGTTGGAGATCGCCCGCCGCTCGCGCGGCACGCCGCGCATCGCCAACCGTCTGTTGCGTCGCGTGCGCGATTTCGCCGAGGTCAAGGCCGCCGGTCACGTCACCCGTGAGGTTGCCGACGAGGCGTTATCGATGCTCGACGTCGATCATGGCGGGCTGGACGTCATGGACCGCAAGCTGCTTTCCGCCGTGATCGACAAGTTCAATGGCGGCCCGGTCGGCGTCGACAACCTTGCCGCCGCGATCGGCGAAGCGCGCGACACCATCGAAGACGTGCTCGAACCTTTCCTGATCCAGCAGGGATTCCTGCAACGCACGCCGCGCGGGCGTATCGCCACGGTCGCCGTCTATCGCCATCTGGGCCTCATCGCCCCGTCCGAAAAAACGCAGAGCGAACTTTGGCAAGGCGGGGTTCAGAGGACAGAATCTTGAGAGAACAGAAGACAGATTGGCTTGGGCGCTTCGCGCCGAGAGATGGAGGGAAAACCGAGCGATGGGTTTTTCTGTCTTCTGTCCTCTGGAACGCTTCGCGCCGAGAGATGGAGGGGAAACCGAGCGATGGGTT
>JAITAJ010000009.1 GCA_031284185.1 Accumulibacter sp.
CTGTCTTCTGTCTTCTCAAATAACTGTCTTCTGAAACTGTCCCCTATCTTCTGTCCTCTGGTTTGCGTCGCTGTCGCGCCGGGTGAGGGAGGAAAAACCGAGCGATGGGTTTTTCCATCTTATCCGGCGCGACAGCGCCGCAAACTCATCTGTCTTCTGTCCTCTCTCTTCTATCCTCTGAAACTGTCCTCTGTCTTCTCAAATAGCTGTCCCCTGAACGATATTCCGTTTCGGCATTTGCTTTTCAGTTTTTATTATTTGCCCGGCGCCGGAACTCCGGCGATACTTCCTGTCTTTTGTTCCCGGACCTCTCTCATGCCTCTCAGGAATCTTCCCGCCGCGTCCCGCCATTGGCCGGGGATGCCGGGGCCGGCCCGCGCGAGAGGATGGGTGTGAACACTCTGGCGCGTATCCGCGCCACGCTGTGGCGAACCTTCCTCCAGGCCATCCCCACCGTGCTGGGCATCGTCATTCTGGTCTTCCTGCTGCTGCAACTGGTGCCGGGCGACGCCGCCGACGTTCTCGCCGGCGAATCGGGCGGCATCAGCGAGGAAGGGCTGGCAATACTGCGCAAGAGCTTCGGACTCGATCAGCCGGTCGTCGTCCAACTGCTCTCCTATCTGAACCATCTGGCCCATTTCAGCCTCGGCGACTCGCCCCGCTACAACACCCCGGTGATGAACCTGATCATGTCGCGGCTGCCGGGCACCCTGATCCTGATGCTGCTCTCGCAGATCATCGCCATCGCCGCCGGCGTCGCGCTCGGCGCAGTCATGGCCACCTGGGCCGGCAAGTGGCCGGACCGCCTGCTGTCGCTCGCCGTCCTGCTGCTCTACTCGACGCCGGGATTCTGGATCGGCCTGATGGCGCTGGTCGTGTTCTCGATCTGGTTCGGGTGGCTGCCGAGCGGCGGCGACGTCACCATCGGCGCGGACTTGCGCGGGTGGGCCTACGTCAAGGACTTCACCGCCCACGCGGTACTGCCGGTGACCGCGCTGGCCGGCTTCTTCGTGGCGATCTACGCGCGTCTGGTACGCGCCGCGATGCTCGAAATATCGCGCCAGGATTTCGTGCGCACCGCCCATGCCAAGGGACTCGCGCCATTCGTCGTGAGCGCGCGCCACATTCTTCGCTGCGCGCTGTCGCCGCTCATCACCGTCGCCGGTATGCACCTCGGCACCCTGCTCGGCGGCGCGGTGGTCATCGAGACCGTGTTCAGCTGGCCGGGACTCGGGCGGCTGGCGCTCGAAGCCGTGATGGCCCGCGACTACGCGGTATTGCTCGGCATCCTGCTCCTCTCCTCGCTGACGGTCATCGTCGCCAACCTGCTGGTCGATCTCTTGCACGCCTGGCTCGACCCGCGCATCAGGACGCGCTGACATGACTTCCTCCTCCTCGCCCCTGTCCGATGAGATGAACGCGCCTTACGCGCGTTTCGGCCAGTTTACGCCGCAGATCCGCGCCTTTCTGCGCAATCCGGCGGGCGTCGCGGGGGTGTCGCTCCTGCTGTTGATGCTGCTGATGGCGCTCACCGCCTCGTTCTTCTACCCCGGCGATCCGCTCGACATGGCCGGCCAGCCGCTCTTGCGGCCCGGCCAGGATGCGCATTTTCCCCTGGGCACGGATTCCCTCGGGCGCGACGTCGTCGCCGGGCTGGTGCACGGCTCGCGCGTCTCGCTGCTGATCGGCTTCTCGGCGGTTTGCGTCAGCCTTCTCATCGGGACGCTGATCGGCACCATCGCCGGCTATTTCGGCGGGCGGCTCGACGATCTCCTGGTGCACCTCACCGAACTCTTCCAGACCCTGCCGAATTTCCTGTTCGTCATCGTGCTCGTCACCATCGGGCAGCCGTCGGTCACGCTGATTTCACTGTCGATCGGCGTCGCCTCGTGGCCGACCATCGCCCGCCTGGTACGCGCCGAGTTCCGCTCGCTGCGCGAATCCGATTTCGTGATGGCCGCGCGCAGTCTCGGCTACTCCAACGCCCGCATCATCTTCCACGAGATTCTGCCCAACGCGCTGCCGCCGATCATCGTCACGACTTCGGTGATGGTGGCCACGGCGATCCTGAACGAATCGGCCCTGTCCTTTCTCGGTCTCGGCGACCCGAACCGCGTGAGCTGGGGCAGCATGATCGGCGACGGGCGCGAGATGCTGCGCACGGCCTGGTATCTCACCGCGTTTCCCGGCGCGATGATCGTCATCGCGGTGCTCTCGCTCAATCTGGTCGGCGACGCGCTGAACGATGCCTTGAATCCCCGTCTGCGGAGCGCGTCATGACGCCCTTGCTCGAAATCGGCGCCCTGAATGTTTCTTTCCCCGGCATCGATGCCGTGCGCGACTTCGATCTTTCCATCCATGCCAAGGAAACCCTGGCGCTGGTCGGCGAATCCGGCTGCGGAAAGTCGGTCACGGCCTTGTCGCTGATGCGCCTCTTGCCGCCCCAGGCCCGCGTCGAAGGCTCGATTTCCTTCGAGGGCAGGAATCTTCTCGCCCTGCCGCTCTCCGAGATGCGCGCTCTGCGCGGCGGCGCGATCTCGATGATCTTTCAGGAGCCGATGACTTCCCTGAATCCGGTGCTCTCCATCGGGCGCCAGTTGAGCGAGGCGCTGCAATGCCACGAGGGTCTGTCGGCGCGGGCGGCGAAAAAACGCGCGATCGAACTCCTCGATCTCGTGAAGATTCCGGAACCGGCGCGGCGCATCGACGATTTCGCGCACAATCTGTCCGGCGGGCAGCGCCAGCGCGTGATGATCGCCATGGCCGTGGCCTGCCGCCCCCGCCTCCTGATCGCCGATGAGCCGACGACGGCGCTCGACGTGACGATCCAGGCGCAGATTCTGGAATTGCTCGACCGTCTGCGCCATGAATTCTCGATGAGCCTTCTCTTGATCACGCACGATCTCGGCCTCGTCGGCCAATGGGCCGACCGCGTCGCCGTGATGTATGCCGGCAGGAAGGTCGAGGAGGCGCCGACGCGGCGGCTCTTCGAGCACCCGGCGCATCCCTATTCGCGCGGTCTGCTCGATACTTCGCTGCATCTGGACCGGGAGCTGCATTACCGTTCGGCGCGTCTTCCCGAAATCCGGCGCGAGACCGGCGAGGACGGCGAAGTCACGTTTACGCTGACCGAGGCTTCGCCGCAACGGATACCGTCGCCGCCCGCGTCCGTCACGCCGATCCTGTCCCTGCGCGACGTTCGCACCCACTACCCGACGCCGCGCGGGAAACTCGCCGCCGTCGATGGCGTGTCCCTCGACATCCGCCGCGGCCAGACGATCGGGCTGGTCGGCGAATCCGGCTGCGGCAAGTCGACGCTCTCGAAGACCATCCTGCGTCTGCTGGAACCCTCCGACGGCAGCATCCTGCTCGACGGGCAGGACATCACCCACCTGGCGGAAAATCAGTTGCGTCCGCTCCGGCGCAAGGCGCAGATGATCTTTCAGGACCCCTTCGGTTCGCTGAACCCGCGCCACTCGATCGAGACCATCCTGGACAGCGTTCTCTCCGTGCATGGGCTGCAAGGGCGGAGCGAGCGCCACGCGCGCATCGCCGAGGCGATCGATCACGTCGGTTTGACGCGGCAATCGCTGGCCCGCTATCCGCACGAATTTTCCGGCGGGCAGCGGCAGCGCATCGGCATCGCCCGCGCGTTGATCCTGAAGCCGTCGCTGGTGATCTGCGACGAGCCGGTTTCGGCGCTCGACGTGTCGATCCAGGCCCAGATACTCAACCTGCTCGTCGAGCTGAAACGCGATTTCGGCCTCTCCTACCTGTTCATTTCGCACGACCTGTCGGTCGTGCGCTATATTGCCGATGAAGTTTTCGTCATGCGCGACGGCAAGTTCGTCGAGCACGGGGATCACCGGCGCATCTGGGAATCGCCGCAGCACGACTACACGCGCGCGCTGATCGAGGCCGTGCCGACGCGAAAGGCGCCGGAACTGGCCGCGGCCTGATTCTTTGTCTCACATCCACATCGAAGGGGGAAAAAATATGCCCAAGCAGAAAATCGAAGGATCGTTCGTCGCGCTGATCACGCCGTTCAACGCCGACGGCAGCGTCGACTACGAAGCGTTCCGCGCTCTGCTCGGATTTCAGGAGGACAATGGTTCCTCGGCGGTGCTGATCATGGGTTCGACCGGGGAAGTGTCGATGCTCTCGCCGGAAGAGCGCAGGGAGATCATCGTCCGCACGGCCAAATTCAAGACTGGCAGGCTGAAACTCTTCTACGGCTGCACCGGCAACAACACCGAGAGCACCATCGATTACGTCCGGTTCGCCCAGGAAAACGGCGCCGACGGCGCCATCCTCGCCGCGCCCGCCTACATCTGCGGCAGCGAGGCGGACATCGAACGCTACTTCCTGGAAATCGCCGACGCCACCGCCCTGCCGCTCGGCATCTACAACAATCCGCCGCGCGTCAAGACCGACCTGCACTGGACCAACCTGCTGCGCATCTTCAAGCATCCGAACTACGTCATCCACAAGGAATCGACCACGCGCGTCGGTCAGGTCGCGCAAGTCATCGCCGGCCGCCCCGACGTTTCCATCATGTGCTGCGATTCGCCGAACCTCGGTCTCGTCGTCCCGACCATGAGCCTCGGCGGGCACGGCACGGCCAACATGACCGGCAATCTCGCGCCCGCCGAACTCGCCGCGATCTCCAGGCCCTGGCGCGAGGCGGGCGACGACGCGCGTTTCCGCGAGGCTTACCTGCATCTCCTGCCGCTCTTGCACTACACCTATTCCGTGATCAATCCGGTCGCCGTCAAATCGCTGATGAAGGCCGTCGGCCTGCCCGCCGGCAGTCTGCGCCGCCCCTTGCGCGATCTCGAAGGCGAGGCGCTGGCGTCCGGCGTGCGCATCGTCCGGGAACTGGGGCTGGCGCAAAAATACGGCTTCAAAGTCTGATGGAGCTTGGCATCGCCGGCAGGACGGCGCTCGTCTGGGGCGGCAGCCGCGGCCTGGGCAAGGCCGCCGCCCTGCAACTGGCCCGCGAGGGCGCGCGCGTCCACATCGCGGCGCGTAACGCGCAAACGCTGACGGCGGCGGCGGATGAAATTCTTGCCGCGACCGGCCAAGCGGTCGGTACCGTGTCCGCCGATCTCACGACGGCGGCGGGACGGGAGGCCGCCCTGGCGCTCTGCCCGGAACCGGACATCCTGATCAACAACGCCGACGGGCCGGTTCCCGGCGATTTCCGTCACTGGTCGCGCGAGGATTGGATCGCCGCGCTGGACGCCATGATGCTCGGCCCGATCGAGATGATCCGGCGAACGGTCGACGGCATGGCCGAACGCGGCTTTGGCCGCGTCATCAACATCAGTTCGCGCAGCGTGAAGATCGCGCAGGCCGAGCTGGGCCTGTCGAACGGCGCCCGCGCCGGGCTGGTCGGTTTCGTCGCCGGCCTCGCGCGCGCGTTCGTGAGTCGCAACGTGACGATCAACAATCTGCTCCCCGGCATTTTCGACACCGACGGCCAGCGCCGCCACGTCCAGGCGCTCGCCGACCGGACGGGACGCGCCTTCGAGGAAATCTGGCGGGAACGCGCCGAAGCGAGTCCCGCGCGCCGTTACGGCCGGCCCGAAGAGTTCGGCGCCTGTTGCGCCTTTCTGTGCTCGGCGCGGGCCGCTTACATCACCGGGCAGAATCTGCTGATCGATGGCGGTAGTTCTCCCGGCGCCTTCTGATCCGAAAATGGCGCGGCATTTCGATGTCATCGTGGCCGGCGGCGGACTGGTCGGCCTGTCGATCGCCTGCGGACTGACGCGGGAAGGGCTGCGCGTGGCCGTCTGCGACGAGGGCGAGCACGGCTTTTGCGCCTCGCGCGGGAATTTCGGGCTGATCTGGGTGCAAGGCAAGGGCGCCGATTCTCCGGCCTACGCGAATCTGACGGCGCATTCCGCGCGGCTCTGGCCCGCCTTCGCCGAACGCTTGCGCGGCGCGAGCGGCATCGATCCGGCGCTGGCGCAGCCGGGCGGCTTCAGTCTTTATCTCGACACCGGCGAGCTGGCGGCCAAGGCGGCGCTCATGAACAGGATCGAGGCGCGCGCGCCCGATTTTCGCCATGAGACGCTCGACGCCGAGGGCGTCCGCCGCCATTTTCCGGACGTCGGTCCCGAGGTCGTCGGCGCCATTCACACGCCGCACGACGGCCACGTCAATCCGCTGAAGACCCTGCGCGCGCTGCTCATCGCCTTCCAGGCGCAAGGCGGCGTCTACCTGCCGCGCCATCACGTGGCAAACGTCGAAACCGGCGCCGGGGTCTTCACCTTGTCCACCGCCGGAGGCTCCCTGGAATGCGGCCGTTTCGTGCTGGCCGCCGGTCTCGGCAACGCCCGGCTCGCCCCGCTGGTCGGCCTGCGGGCGCCCGTCGCGCCGGTTCGCGGGCAGATCATGATCACCGAACGGCTGCCGCCCTTCCTGCCCTATCCGACCTCCCTGATCCGGCAAACGGATGAGGGAACGGTACAGATCGGCGAATCGCAGGAACCGGAAGCCGGCTTCGACGACGGCACGCGCCCCGACGTTCTGGCCGGCATGGCGCGGCGGGCGATCCGCCTGTTTCCCCGCTTGCGCCCGGCGCGCGTCGTGCGCGCCTGGGGCGCCCTGCGCATCATGACGCCGGACGCGCTGCCGCTCTACGAGGAATCGCGGAGCCATCCGGGCGCCTTCGTCGCCAGTTGTCACAGCGGCGTGACGCTGGCCGCCGCGCATCACGGGATCATCGCGCCGTGGATCGCGGGGAAAGGCGGTCCCGGTCTTGCGGAGGATTTTCATGCCGAGCGCTTCACCTTTCAAACGTCTGCCGACTGAGGGCGGAGAAACCCTGAGCATCGACATCGACGGTCAGCCGTGCGTCGTCGACGCGCGCTGGACGGTCGCCGCCGCGCTCATCGCGCATGGCCGCGCCGCTTGCCGCCGCGCCATCGATGGCCAGCCGCGCGGGCCGTTCTGTCTCTCCGGCGTCTGCTTTGAATGCCGGGTCGGGATCGACGGGATTCCCGGCCATCAGGCTTGTCTCACGCCGGTCGCCCAAGGGATGAAGGTCACGCCCGAAGATTCGCCGGAGGCCCTCCCGTGAAGCGCGTCGACGCGCTCATCATCGGCGCCGGGCCGGGCGGGTTGAGCGCGGCGCTCCGCGCGCGCGATCTCGGATTGTCGGTCCTCGTCGTCGATGAGAATCCGCGGGCCGGCGGACAGATTTACCGCGCGCTCCGGGAGAGTCCCGTGCGCGAGGCCGCCCGGATTCTCGGCGCCGACTACTTGGCGGGTAAAGCGCTGCTCGACCGTTTCGCCGCCAGCGGCATCGATCATCTTCCGCGCACCCGCGTCTGGCAGATCGGAAGCGACAACGTCGCCTGTTTTTCGTCCCTGGCCCCCAACCCGAAACCCGGATCGGTCGAGGCGCGTTTCATCGTGCTGGCGACCGGCGCGCAGGAGCGCCCCTTCCCGCTGCCCGGCTGGACGATTCCCGGCGTGATGACGGTCGGCGGCGCGCAAATCCTGCTGAAGACAGCCGGTCTGCTGCCGCCGGACGATGCGGTGCTGATCGGCGGCGGGCCGCTCCTGTACCAGTTTGCCGAGCAGGTCTGTCAGGCCGGAGGGCGCGTTCAGGCGATCATCGACGCGCGCGGCCCCATTGCGCCGATGCCGCTCCTGGGTCACGCCGTTCGCGCCCTGCGAGATCCGGCCCTGCTTCAGCGCGGCGCGAGGCTGCTCGCCGCTCTGCGCTGGCACGGCGTGCGGCGCGTCGGGGACGCGACGGCGATCCGCATCTCCGGCGATCCGCGGGTCGATGGCGTCCACTACACGCGCCACGGCGCCGAGCATACGCTGGAGACTTCCTGTGTTCTGCTGCATGCCGGTCTGATACCGGAAGTCAACCTTTCCTCCGCCCTGGGCTGCGAACACTTCTGGAATCGTCAGCAACGCGCCTGGCAGGCGCGATATTCGATCTGGCGGGAGAGCCGTCGTGCCGGCCTGTTCATCGTCGGTGACGGTGGCGGCATTGCCGGCGCCGAGGCGGCGAGCCTGTCGGGATCGATCGCCGCGCTGGAAATCGCCCGTCAGGCCGGGAAGATCGGCGAACCGGAACGCGACGATCTGGCCGGGCCGCTCTTCCGGCAGTGGCGCCGGAGGCTCGCTGCCCGCCCGTTTCTCGACGCGCTCTATCCGCCGCCCGCCGAATGTTTCTCGCCGCCCGACGAGGCAATCGTCTGCCGCTGCGAGAACGTCACGGCGGGAGAAATCCGGCGGGCGGCGCGTCTGGGAGCGTCCGGCCCCCGTCAGATCAAGGCATTGACCCGTGCCGGCATGGGTCACTGTCAGGGACGGTTTTGCGCCTGTGTAGCCGCCGCGCTTGCCGCGCAAACGGCAGGCATCCGCCTCGACGAAGTAGCGATGCCGCGCAGCCGCTTTCCCGTCAAGCCGGTCACCCTCGAAGAAATCGCCCTTGCGGGTTCAGAGGACAGATTTCAGAGGACAGATTTCAGAGGATAGCGACTTGAGAAGACAGAAGACAGAGGAATTTGCGGCGCTGTCGCGCCGGGTGAGATGGAAGAACCAAGCGCTCGGTTTTCCCTCTCTCGCTCTGGCGCGAAGCGCCGCAAACCAGAAGACAGAGGATTGAGAAGACAGTTTCAGAGGACCGACGATAGACCACAGATGAGCTGGCAGCGCTGTCGCGCCGGGTACGGGAGGAAAAACCGCGCGATGGGTTTTTCCTCTTTCGCCCCGGCGCGACAGCGCCGCAAACTTTTCTGTC
>JAITAJ010000013.1 GCA_031284185.1 Accumulibacter sp.
GACCGCCCATGTCGGGCAGGTATGCCCGACCTACGGCAATGTGCATTTTCGGTGATCCGGTGTCGCGTATGTCCGTGGCCTTCATTTTTCACCCTTCACTTCATCGCTTTCCACCAGCCCGTCGACGAACTTCACCGTCCGATCCGCGTAGCCGGCCATTTCCGGCTCGTGGGTGACCATGATGATGGTGATGCCCTGTTCGCGGTTGAGCGCGACGAGGAGATCCATGATCTCATGGCCGCGTTGACTGTCGAGATTGCCGGTGGGTTCGTCGGCCAGCAGCACCAAGGGACGGGTGACGATGGCGCGGGCGATGGCCACGCGCTGCTGCTGGCCGCCGGAGAGTTCGGCCGGGGTGTGGTGTTCCCAGCCGGCCAGCCCGACCTGCCGCAGGGCCTCGCGCGCGGCGGTGTGCCGCCGGGCCGTTTCCGCGCCGCGATAGAGCAGCGGCAATTCGACGTTCTCCTGCGCCGAGGTGCGCGACAAGAGATTGAAGCCCTGAAAGACGAAACCGAGGTAATGCCGGCGCAAGAGGGCGCGCTGGTTGCGCGAGAGATGCTCGACGGCGATCTCCCGGAAGCGGTAGGCGCCACCCGTCGGCCCGTCGAGGCAGCCCAGGATGTTGAGCGCCGTCGATTTGCCGGAACCGCTCGGCCCCATGATCGCCACGAACTGGCCGGACGGAATGGCGAGATCGACGCCCTTCAGCGCCTGAAAAGCCGCGGCGCCCTGACCGTAGGTCTTGGTGATGCCGCGAAGGGAAATCAGCGCGGACGCGCTCACTTGGCTTTTTCCTGATAGTCGACGATGAGCGCCGCGCCCGCCGCGAGATCGCCGTCGATGATCTCGGTCTGGCGGCCGTTGGAAACGCCGGTACGAACCCGGACCGCGACCGGACGGCCCTCGCGCAGCACCCAGAGCTGTCTGGACGCGCCGGGTGCCGACGCGCCCTGGGCCTGCGGCTTCTTCTGGGGCCGCGGCGGACGCGGGAAAATGCGCGAAAGGATGCCGCCCGAAGACCCGGTCGACGGCGTGGCGGGCGGCGAGAAACGCAGCGCGGCGTTCGGCACCAGCAGCGCGCCGTCGCGCTGGGCGGTGATGATGCGCGCCGTGGCGGTCATGCCGGGACGCAGCGCCAGATCGCCGTTGTCCACCGAAAGCACGGTCTTGTAGCTGACGACGTTGTCGGTCGTCGTCGAACCGAGGCCGATGCGCCGGATCGTCGCCGGGAAATCGCGTCCCGGCCAGGCCGAGACGGTGAAACTGGCGGGTTGTCCGAGCTTGACCGAACTCACGTCGGCCTCGTCGACCTTGACCTGAAGCTCCATCTGGGTGAGATCCTCGGCAATCGTATAGAGCACCGGCGTGGTCATCTGCGCGGCCACCGTCTGGCCGGGTTCGACCTTGCGCGAGAGCACGACGCCGTTGATCGGCGAGCGGATGACGGCCTTCTGGATATTGGTTTCATCGGTCTGCAAGGTCGCCTCGGCCTGCGAAACCGAGGCGCGGGCGCTGGCGAGGTCGGCCACGGCGCGTTGATGCGCGGCCTCGGCGGTGTCCAGTTCGCTTTGCGACGGCACCTTGCCGCCGGAGAGTTCGGCAACGCGGCGCAGCCGTTCGAGGTTGGCGCGCGCCTCACCGAGCGTGGCCGTATTCTGCGCTACCAGAGCCTCGGCGGCGGCCAGCGCGGCCTTCGACTTGGCCACGGCATCGCGCAGTTTGGCCGTGTCGAGACGGGCGATCACCTGGCCTTTCGTCACCTGGTCGTTCTCTTCGGCCAATACCGCCTCCAGCGTGCCGGAGAGTTCGCTGCCGACGTCGACCGAGCGCGTCGGTTGCAGCGAGCCGCTCGCCGAGATGCTGACCACGAGATTGCCGGTGGCCGCCTCTTCGGTGAGATAGCGTCCGCCCGCGTCGTCGCCGCCGCCAAGCAGCAAAACGATCGGGACGACGATGGCGGCGCCGGCGAGCGCCGCGAGCTTCCAGTGCCAGCCGCGCCCGGAATGGCCGGATGTATCGAGGAAATCCGGGATCGTGTCGTTGGTTCGTTCGTTGGCGTTCATGATCGGGAAGGCTCCATCGGGGCGACGTTTCCGGTATTGTCCCATCCGCCGCCCAGCGCCTTGTAAAGCTGGATGACGGCGGTGAGCACGTCGGCTTTCGCGCTGACCAGGCTGTCCTGTGTGTTGAGCAGCGTGCGCTCGCTCTCCAGCACGCGCTGGAAATCGACGAGGCCCGCCTGGTATTGCGCGCGCGCAAGCTCGGTCGCGTTGGCGGCGGCGGCCGCCGCCTTGTGCCGGGCGTCGAGGCGTTCGCGCCCGTTGGCATAGGCGGTGAGCGCGTTTTCCACGTCTTCCAGCGCGACGAGCAGACTCTTTTCCCAGGCCACGAACGCTTGTTCCCGCACGGCGGTCTGCGCGGCGATCCGGCTCTCGATGCGGCCGGCGTCGAACACTGGCGCCACCAGGCTGGCGGCCAGCGAACTCACGAAGCTGCGGCCCCCGTCGAGCGTGGACAGGTGGAGGGATTTCCAGCCGAGCGAGCCGGAAAGCGTCAGGCTGGGATAGCGGTCGGCTTCGCTCTGCGCGGCGCGGGCGGTTTCGGCGCGCAGCGCAAGCTCGGCGGCGCGCACGTCCGGGCGCTGGCGCAAGGTATCGGACGGAATGCCGATGGCGATCCCGTCCGGCGGCGACGGCAGCGGCCGAGGCTCTTGCAGCGTCCCGCGCAGCGCGCCCGGCGCCTGTCCGGTGAGCACGGACAGGCGATGCTCGGCGCCGGCGCGCGTCACCTCCAATCCGGGGAGCGTCGCCCGGCTCTGTTCGAGATTGGCGCGCGCCTGCTCGACGTCCAGGCGCGTCACCAGGCCGGCCTGCTCGCGCCATTCGCTGATGCGCAAGGTTTCGGCCTGGCTGTCCACGTTGGCGCGAACGACGGCCAGACGCTGCTGGCTCAGGCGCAAGGTGACGTATTCGAGCGCGACTTCGGCGGCCAGCGAAGCGCGCGTCGACTCCAGGTTGGCCTGTGCCGCGGCCGCGTCGGCGCGCGCCGCGTCGGCGGCGTCGACGAGGCCGCCGAAGATCGACGGCTCCCAGCGGGCGTCGAAGCCGACGTTATAGAGCGTCTGCGAATTTCCGCTGCCGGTGCCGCTGCGCGAACGAGTGGCGCCGGAGGAAAGGTCGAGATTCGGATAGAGATTGGCCACGGCCAGATCGCGCGAGGCGCGGGCCTGACGCAGT
This sequence comes from Accumulibacter sp., assembly GCA_031284185.1. GTDB lineage: Bacteria > Pseudomonadota > Gammaproteobacteria > Burkholderiales > Rhodocyclaceae > Propionivibrio. Next base: position 3,237 of record JAITAJ010000013.1, read on the forward strand.
TTGGCCTGAGCGCTGCGGACGTCGGGCGCATCGTCGAGCGCGGCGCCGATCAACTGTTCGAGTGGGGCGTCATCGAATTGCCGCCACCACGCGGCGAGCGGGGCCGGCGTCGGCGTGGCGCGGGGCGCAGGCTCCGACCAGGCGTCGGGAACCGCGAACGTAGCGGCCGCCGTGAGCTCGCCGGCCGGGCGCCGGCCGGGCAAGGCGCAAGCGCTCAGGGTGAGGGCGAGAAGAACCGCAAGCGGAGTGATCCTGAAGAATCGGGTATGCACTTATATGTCACCTATTGCCAAAACCAGCCTTTCGGGTCATTTTGCTTCTGTGGAGCAAAACGCGCTTCCAACTATTGCTGACGAGGCTCGAATGAATATCAAAGCCTTTGCAGCTTCCGTTCTCCTTGCCTCGAACCTGTTCGCCACGAGCGAAGTCTCCGCCAGGCCCGACCTTACACCAGAAGCGCTTGCCAAAGCCAGAGAGCTGGCAGCGCAGATAAAACCACCTTTTGACCTCGATGCTTTGCTTAAAGAAGCGGATGGTTTGAGTGTCGAGTGTGAGGAATTTGATTTGAAGGCCGATATAAAAACCTGTAGTAATGATGTAAAAATTTCACAAAGCAAGGAAAGGCAAGCAATTATAGATAAAGAAATACAAGCAGGCAGAGAAAGACAAACAAAATTTGATGAAGAAGCGAGAAGAATGCTTAAGGAGCTTGCAGACGAAGCGGAAAAAAGATTGAATCAAAGCTGATATCTGACCTCGCCTGAAAATATAACATCTCTTGAAATTGCCGGAAACCCAGATAACGAACAAGAAAAAGCACAAGCACCTTTTGACCCGATGAAGCAAAGGTTGAAATGCCGTGTTGGTTTGGCTAACAAAAAGTACAAGGCTGAATTTTGAAAAACCTTGCCTGAAGAAATTGAGAATTTGCTTTCACAAGTCTTGAACGGAAAAAACGAACAAGAAAGAAGCGAAATACTTGATGATATGACTGACACTGGACAGTCCCTGGTGGCGATGGCGGAATGATAAATCCATGTCGGGGTGTTTGTCGCTCCGGCCTCCGTCGAAGCCGGCCTCTTGCCGCCTTCTCCCGAAGCGCCGGAGCGAGGGGCCGCGTTCAGTCCTTCGGAGCCGGCGTGTCGCGTCGCCCGTGGCCGCGTCTCGGACCTTTCTTGTTCCGGTCTGCCCGGCCTTCCAGGCGTTTCGCGCCGTCCCTGAAGAACAGGCGGACCTTTTCCTTCTGTCCCGCGTCGAGCGCGTCGAAAACGGTGAGCCAGCGGTCGCGGAGCGTATCGCGCAATTTCAATCCCTCGGCGCGCAGCTCATCCATGCGTCCAGCCACGGCGCGCAGGTCGCTGCCCGGTTCTTCGAGGAGTGCCCTGATTTCGGCGCGCCCCTTGTCCATGCGCGCGCGTATCGCGTCGTGTCGTTCGCGCGAAAACTCGCTGGTTTCCTTCCACAAGGTTTCCTGTTGCGCGTCGAGTTTCAGTTCATCGTGCAGGCGGGTCAGGGCGCGCTCGTGGAACATCGGGAAGGTGGCATACGCATGTGTAGTATGCGCGAGTTCTCTCCCCGTCCCGTGATGATCGTCACGCGCCGGCGCGGCGAAGCCGCTGGCGGCGGCGAGGCCGAGCAACAGAACGGAAATGGCGGCAAATGCGCGGGGTGTGCTGAATCGTTTCATGAGGAAAATCTCCTGTGTGGGTTCGATCGGTCGACCGGCATCGGGAAGCAATGCCGTGTCCGACGCGCTCATTTTCGGCGGATCGTCATTACAAAGGATTTCGAGACCGGAGAAGTTCGTTGCAATTTGTTTCGCGGGGGAAGGCAGGGGACAGAGGACAGAAGACAGAGGACAGAAGACAGGTCGGCTTGGGCGCTTCGCGCCGGGTCGGATGGAAAAACCGAGCGCTCGGTTTTCTGTCTTCTGAATGGCGCGAAGCGCCACAAGTCCATCTGTCATCTGTCCTCTCGAACATCTGTCTTCTGATCTTGATCTCTGGATTGCAAATTGTTTCAGTGGCCTCTCCGATGCCCGGCGAAGCCCTAGAATATCCGACGGTTTCCATGATCACCGAGAATTTGCCAATGAGAAAGATCCTGCTGGTCGACGACGACCCCGATCTGCGCCAACTGCTGGCGACGTATCTGGGGCGTCATGGCTTCGATACCTTGCTGCTGCCCGACACGCGCCAGCTCGACGCCTTTCTCGAACGCTATCAGCCACAGCTCATCGTGCTCGACCTGATGATGCCGGGCGAAGACGGGCTGGCCGCCTGCCGGCGCTTGCGCGCGCGCGGTGAAACACGACCGATCATCATGCTCACCGCGCGCGACGAGCCGGTCGACCGGGTCATCGGCCTGGAAATGGGGGCCGACGATTACGTCGGCAAGCCCTTCGACCCGCGCGAGCTGGCGGCCCGGATCGACGCCGTGTTGCGCCGCGGGACGCAAAATGCCGTGACGCCGGTGCTGCGGGGCGGCCCCTATCGCTTCGGCGCCTGGGAGTTCGACCGGGCCGGACGGGAACTGTCGCGCGACGGGCGGACGGTGGCCTTGACCAGCGGCGAGTTCGCCCTGCTCAACGCGCTGGTGAGCAACGCCGGTCAGCCGATGAAGCGCGAACGCTTGCTCGAACTGATACACGGCGAGGACAGCGAGTCGTTCGACCGGGCCATCGACGTGCGGATTCATCGCCTGCGCCGCCTGATCGAGAACGACCCGGCGCATCCGCGCTACTTGCAGACGGTATGGGGAGTCGGCTACGTCTTCGTGCCGGATGCCGACGACGCCGTTTCGGACGACGAGCCATGATCTCCCGGCTTTTCCGGACCGGGTTCTTTCCGACCTCGCTTGCGGTCCGCACCGTGCTTCTGGTAATCGCCGTCGTGGCGGTGGCGGAAGTCACCACCTTCTCCCTGATTTTCCAGAACCGCCTCACGGCGCACAAACAGCAGACGGTTCGCTACATTGCCGGCCAGGTGCGATTGCTCCAGTCCATCCTGCCCGGCCTCGACGAAAAATCCCGGCGGCGGATGGAGAATGCCGAACCGGGTGAACAGTGGTTGCAGTTGCGTCCCGACGATGGCCGGGTGCCGGTCAAGGAACCCGAATTCGGTTTCGCGCGTCTGCTCGCCGTGGACTTGCAGCAGGCGCTCGGGGAACCGGTCAGTCTTCGGTATCCCGGGCACGGCGAAGGCGGCCTGTGGATCGGCTTTCGCGCGGGCGGCGAACGCTGGTGGCTGATTTTTCCGATACCGCGTTTCAGGCCCCATGACCTGCCGCGCGATCTGTGGATGAAACTGGGGATCGCGCTGGCCGCGCTGATCCTGATTGCCGGCCTGTTCGTGCGCGGCATCGTGCGGCCCCTGCGGCGGCTCGGGGATGCCGTTTCGGCTACCGGCAAGGGTGGCGCGCGCAGAGCCACGCCATCGGGTCCGCGGGAAGTGCGCCGGCTGGCCGAGCGGCATAACACGATGCTCGACCAGTTGGCGCAGGCCGAGGCGGAACGGCGCGAGATGCTGGCCGGTTTGACGCACGATCTGCGCGCGCCGCTGGCGCGTCTGCGCGTGCGCCTGGCGCTGCTCGAAAACGAGGCGGAACGCGACGGTCTCGAACGCGATGCGGAGGACATGGAGCGCATCGTCGATCAGTGTCTGGATTTTCTGCGCAGCGAGGTGTCCCGGCCCGGGAACGTCGAAGTCCTGCCGCTCGCCGACGCCGTCAGCGATGAGGTGGCGCGTCACCGGGAACGGGGGCATCCGGTAAACATCACGGTGAGCGAAGAGGCGGCTGCCTGCGGCGTATCCATCGACCGTGGCGACCTGCGGCGTCTGCTCGACAATCTGATCACCAATGCGTTGCGTCATGGCGCCCCTCCGGTCGAGGTCTCGCTGTTCGTCGAGCGTTCGGAATGGCTGATCCTCGGCGTGCGCGACCACGGCCCCGGCATCCCCGAATCCGAACGCCAGCGTGTTCTCGAAGCCTTCGTCCAGATCGAGCCGGCGCGCGCCACGCGCGGTAGCTGTGGATTGGGGCTGGCCATCGTGCGTCGCATCGTGGAGAGCGTCGGCGGCACGCTGGAACTCGCCGACGCGCCGGACGGCGGGCTGGACGTGCGCATGGGGTTCAGAAGATAGAGTTTGGAGAGGACAGAAGACAG
>JAITAJ010000035.1 GCA_031284185.1 Accumulibacter sp.
GGGCCGCACATATAGAATTCGCAGTCCTCGGGCGCGGGGTGGTTCTTCAGGTAGTTTTCCAAAAGCACGTTGTGGATGAAGCCGGTCGGCCCTGTCCAGTTGTCTTCCGGCAGGGGGTCGGAGAGCGCCAGATGCCAGGTGAAATTGGGGTTGTCGGCTTGCAGCTTGTTGAATTCTTCGACGTAGAAGGCTTCCCGCAGGCTTCTTGCGCCGTACCAGAAGCTCACCTTGCGTTTGGTCTTCAGGCGCTTCAACTGGTCGAAGATATGCGAGCGCATCGGGGCCATGCCCGCGCCGCCGCCGATGAAGACCATTTCGGTATCCGTCTCCCTGGCGAAGAATTCGCCGAAGGGGCCGTAAACGGTGATCTTGTCGCCCGGCTTCAGGTTGAAGACGTAGGAGGACATCTTGCCCGGCGGGATGTCGTCGCGCTTGGGCGGGGGCGAGGCGACGCGGATGTTGAATTTGACGATGCCTTTTTCTTCCGGATAGTTCGCCATCGAATAGGCGCGGATGACCGGCTCGTCGACTTTCGAGACGTAGCGCCACATGTCGAACTTGTCCCAATCGCCCCGGTATTCGGGCTGGATGTCGAAATCCTTGTAGTTCACCGTGTGCGGCGGGCATTCGAGCTGCACGTAGCCGCCAGCGCGGAAATCGACATGCTCGCCTTCCGGCAGCCGCAGGGTGAGTTCCTTGATGAAGGTGGCGACGTTGGGGTTCGATTCCACCGTGCATTCCCATTTCTTGACGCCGAAAACTTCTTCGGGGATGCCGATCTTCATGTTCTGCTTCACCGCCACCTGGCAGGAAAGCCGCCAGCCCGCCCGCGCGTCGCGTTTGGTGAAATGCGGCTCCTCGGTGGGCAGCATGTCGCCGCCGCCCTCGAAAACCTGGCATTTGCACTGCCCGCAGGTGCCGCCGCCGCCACAGGCGGAGGAGAGAAAGACGCTCTGCGCCGCCAGCGTTTGCAGGAGCTTTCCGCCCGCGGAGACGTCGACGTCGCGCTCGCCGTTGATGTTGATCCGGACGTCGCCGCTACTGACCAGCCAGGCGCGGGCAATGAGAATGATGATCGCGAGCGCGAGCACCACGGCGGTGAACATGCCGATAGCAAGTGTGATTTCCTGGGTCATGGGTTTTCCTCAATTTTCCTCGGTTCGTGCGTTGCCGGAATCCGGCAGGGATTTTCTCCCGGAACGGTCATGTTTGTCGATGGGGTAAGTCCGGGCGGACGGCGCGAACGCGTTTTCAGGTTGGCGTTTCCAGGACGGAATCGCGCTATGGATTGTCGCGTTGCCTTGTGCCTCGCAATGACGATGCGGGCGCGCATATATTCCCCTCTCCCGGCGGGGAAGGAGAGAAATGCAAGGAAAGGCGGGCATGGCGGCGTTACTCCCCGGCGCTTTCGGATTCGTAGACACGGTAACTCGCGTCATCGTCCGGGTCATAGAAGAGGGCGGCGGGCTGGGTCTCCACCTTGGGTTTCTTGCCGGAGCGCAGGGTGACGCTCGTCACGACCGGCGCTTCCGGGTTGCCGCAATCCTGCATGAAGGGCGCGTCGTGGATGATTTCGCCGTCCTTGGCAATGGTGAGGCGGGCGCTCGCCCATTTCGCCGCGCCGCACCCCTTGCCTTCGGGAATGAGGGGATGCAGGACGTAGCGGTATTCGCCATCGCGCAAGCGGCAACTGGCCTCGATGTCGTGAGGCTTGTAGTTGTCGCTTCCGTCCATGTACGCCAGCAGGCTTTCGATGTCGTTTACGCCGGGCGGCTCCTCCCTCCAAATATGGGTTGCGCCGAAGACGAATCCCAGGCGCAACTGGTAATGCGCCGGCTGGCAGGCGGCGGTAAACATCAGCCCCAGACCGGAACCGGAGGGCGTGGTTCGGATGAGCGTGGCCTTGCCCGGACGAATCAGCACGCGGCGAATGACCGGCTGATCGGGCCGGTGGCAGGAATCGTCGAAAGGCGCGTCGAAGCGCGTCTTGCCGTCTTTTTTCACGATCGCGCTCGCGCCCATCCAGGCGCCGCACATGCCCTGGAGGTTGCCATTTCCCGGATAGGGAAGAATCTCGACCTGGTATTCGCCGTCGCTCAAACGGCAGACGCCTTGTTCCGCGCGCATCGCGTCGATGTGGTCCTCGTCATCGTAAGTCACCAGCGCCCCGGGGTTCCACTGCGTCGCGCTCGCCTTTTCCGCCATCTTTTCCGCCGGGTGATTGGAGGCCGAATCGTAGGTCAGAATCAGGCGGTCGCGCCCGGGCTGGCAATCGAACCCGGCGCGAATCTCGCTCACATCCGCCATCGCCGAAAGCGGCAGGCAGAGGCAGAGGGCAAGGAGGCGCGTGTTCGTCAGGAAGAAGGTTTTCATTTCCGCCTCAAGACATTGTTGCGTGGCCGTCCGGCCAAGTCTGGTCGTCGACGAGGAATTCGTCGTTTGAATCGCAATCCGGCGCGCTTCTTCCGCCGCGCGCCGGATTGCGGCCAGCGAACCGCGCAAATCGGGGTTTTTGGCCCTGGAAATGTCCTGTGGCATCATTCTTCCCGCTTTTTTCCCCATCCCACGACACGGGATTTGAACGCCGCATTGATACGATCCAGCGGTCTGCCGCTGACCACGAGAAAGATGACGGCGGCAATGACATAGGCGATCATGCCGATTCCCACGAAGTCTTGTGGCAAACAGTACGGCAGAAACAGCAGACCGCCAACGGTCAACAACACCCAGATGGCGATCGGAATGAGCATGATTAGGTCGAACAGGTACATGGTCATCCATTTGAGGACGCCAAGGAACCAGCGGGGCAGCGTTCCGGGCATGGGGCGCCCCTCAAAGCTGCACGCCCGAAAACGACATGAAGCCCAAGGACATCAGCCCGATGATGATGAAGGTGATGCCCAGCCCTTGCAGCCCGGCGGGTACGTCCGAATATTTGAGCTTTTCGCGGATGCCCGCCAGGAGCGCGATCGCCAGTGCCCAGGAGAGACCAGAGCCGACGCCATACACCACGCTCTCGGAAAAGTTGTAGTCGCGCTCGACCATGAAAAGGGAACCGGCCATGATGACGCAATTGACGGTGATGAGCGGCAGGAAGATGCCGAGCGCGTTGTAGAGGCTGGGCAGGTATTTGTCGAGCAGCATCTCCAGAATCTGCACGATGGCGGCGATGACGCCGATGTAGGTGAGAAAGCCGAGGTAGGAGAGGTCGACGTCCGGCAGCCCCGCCCAGGCGAGCGCGCCATCTTTCAATAAATAGGTGTAGACGAGGTTGTTGGCGGGCAGGGTGATGGCCTGCACGACGATGACCGCGATGCCGAGGCCGATGGCGGTTTCCACCTTTTTGGAGATGGCGATGAAGGAGCACATCCCCAGGAAGAAGGCGAGCGCCATGTTCTCGATGAACACGGCGCGGACGAAGAGGCTCAACAGGTGTTCCATAACGGTTCCTTTATTGGGTTTGCGGCGAGAAATCTTCCAGGACGAGACCTGTCAGGGTACGGGAATGGTCCGGGGCGCGGATGACGCGGATGCGCAGGCGGTAGCGTGTTCCGGGTTCCAGTTCTCCCGATTTTTGCGCGAACTTGAGATCGAGCGCGAGAAAGACATGACCGGAGCGGGTTTCGTTCAGCGCCTTTTCCGTCTCCTCGACGCTTTTCTCGTAGTAGAACTGGCGGATCAGGGTTTCGACCTTTTCGTTGGCGATGCGCTCGCGCGGCGCGTCGGAGAGGAGCGCGAAAACCGGATAACAGACGCCGCCCGGCTTGCACTGCGGGAACGCCAGCGCGACGACATGGGCATCCACGGTGTAGAGGGCAGGCGTTGCCCGCAGCCGGTTGAAATTGTCGACCGAGTAGACGCGCTGATTTTTGGCGGGCGTGGCGGAGGCGAGCGCGGCGGAAAAATCTTCCACGACGAAACCGGTCCGGTAGCGCCAGGAATCTTGAGTTGCGCGGATGCGCAGGCGGTAGCGTTTTCCGGCTTCCAGCCTTGCCGTTCTTTCGGCGTTGAGCGTGAGAAAGGCGTGGTCGGAGCGCGTTTCGTTCAGCATGTTTTCCATTGACCGGGTGTTGTATTCGTACATGGGGAACTGGCGGATCAGGCTCGTGACTCTCTCGTCGGCGACGCGCTCAGGCGGCATGTCGGAAAAGAGCACAAAAGCCGGGGCGCATTTGCCATCGGAGCTGCACAGCGGATGTTCCACTGCGATGACATAGGCTTCCAGCGTATAGCGGGAAACCGGGCGCAGTTGGTCGATCATCCGGTTGAAAGCGCCAAGCGAAAGAACGCGCGTATCCGCGGACGGCGCGACAGGAGGATTTTCCGCCTGCGCGACGGCGACGCAGAAAAAGCAGGTCAGCAGGGCGGCAAGCCGCTTTGCCACGCCCAGGAATGCGGCGGCCAGCCCGCCTGAGTTTCCTCCCGGCCCGCGGCAGTTACGGCGCTCGCACACGGAACGGCGCCCGTCTTTTCGGCGCAAGGCGCCGAAGGCTCGCGGCAATCCAGCGGGTCTTGCAAGTTGTCGGGGCGTTTCCAACGACGGAACCGCCGCATGGATTACCACGCCGCTACGCGCCTCGCAATGACGCGGGACAGGTTTTTTCTGTCCTCTGTCTTCTGTCT
>JAITAJ010000054.1 GCA_031284185.1 Accumulibacter sp.
GCCGCAAGCTCATCTGTCTTCTGTCCTCTCAAACCCCTCTGTCTTCTGGAACTGGATCATCCCATCGGAGAGCGTCAGTATCCGGTCGGCGCGCGCGGCAAGGCCGGGGTCGTGCGTGACGATCACGAAGCTGGTGCGGTGCGAACGGTTGAGCGAGAGCATCAGCTCGAAAACGTCGTCAGCCGTCTGGCGGTCGAGGTTGCCGGTCGGTTCGTCGGCCAGCACACAGGCCGGTTCGGTCACCAGCGCCCGGGCAATCGCCGTGCGCTGGCGTTCGCCGCCGGACAGCTCGGACGGCGTGTGTTCGAGGCGATGCCCGAGACCGACCTCGGCGAGCATCGCCGCCGCCTTGCCTTCCGCCTCCGGCTTCGGCACGCGCCGGATGTACAGCGGCATGGCCACGTTCTCCAGCGCGGAAAATTCCGGCAACAGATGATGGAATTGATAGACGAAACCGAGATGCCGGTTGCGCATCTCGCCGCGCTCGGCCTCGCCGATCGCCGACAGGTCGCGCCCCATCAGCCACACCGCCCCCCCGTCCAGGCTGTCCAGCCCGCCCAGGAGGTGCAGAAGCGTACTCTTCCCCGAACCGGAAGCGCCGACGATCGACACCCGCTCCCCGCTTCGCACGCTCAGATCGACGCCGGCCAATACCGGCACTTCGCCGGCACTTCCCTGGCGATAGGTCTTTTTCAGGCCCCGACAGGCCAGCACGATATCCGCGATCTCACTCATGGCGCAACGCCTCCGCGGGATTGACGCCGGATGCCCGCCAGCTCGGATAGAGTGTCGCCAAAAGTGAGAGCGCGAAAGAGACGGCGGTGATCGTGGCAACATCGCGCCATTGCAGCTCCGAAGGCAGACTGGAGATGTAGTACACCTCCTTGGAGAAGAGTTGCGTGCCGAGCAGCCGCTCGATGAAGGGCACCGCCACGTCGATGTTGTACGCCAGCGTCACGCCGCCGAGTACGCCGAGGCCAAGCCCGATGAAGCCGATCAACGCGCCCTGCACGATGAACACCGCCATGACGCTGCGCGGCGAGGCGCCGAGCGTGCGCAGGATGGCGATGTCGGCCTGTTTGTCGGTGACCGCCATGACCAAGGTGGAAACGATGTTGAAGGCCGCCACGGCGACGATCAGCGAAAGGATGATGAACATCATGTTTTTCTCGATCTGCACGGCACGGAAGAAGTTCGCGTGGCTCCTCGTCCAGTCGCTGATGTAGGCCGGCACCGTCAGGGTATCGGCCAGTTGCCGGACGATCCGCGGCGCGCGAAAGAGGTCGTCGAGCTTCAGGCGCACGCCGGAGACGCGCTCCTCCATGCGATAGAGCTTCTGCGCGTCCGCAAGATGGATCAGCGCCAGCGCGCTGTCGTACTCGAACATGCCGACCTCGAAGATGCCGCTCACCGTGAAGGTCTTCAGCCGCGGCACCACGCCGGCCGGCGTCACCACGCCCTGCGGCGCGATCAGCGTCACCTTGTCGCCGGGAAACACGCCGAGCGCGCGCGAAAGCTCGCTGCCGAGCACGATGTTGAAGGCGTCGGGCCGCAGGGATTCGAGCGAGCCTTCCTTGATGCGCGCGCGAAAATCGGCGACTTTTTCTTCCTCGCCGGGAAGGATCCCGCGCACCATCGCGCCGCGCACCGACGATCCGAACGAGAGCATTCCCTGCGCCTGCACGTAGGGCGCCGCGCCAACGACCTCGGGCAGTCTGGCCGCGTCGCGCGCCACCGCCTCCCAGCCGGACATTTCACCGTCCGCGCCGCTGATCTGCACGTGCGAGACGACGGCCAGGATGCGTCCGCGCAGCTCGGTCTGAAAGCCGTTCATCACCGACAGCACGACGATCAGCGCGGTCACGCCGAGCGCGATGCCGAGCATGGAGATGAGCGAGATGAAGGAAATGAAATGGTTGCGCCGCTTCGCCCGCGTGTAGCGCAAACCGATCAGCAATTCGTAGGGGAGTGCCATCGAAAATCTTCAATCCGCTCGGCAAGTTTGTAAAAATCGCCATGACGGCTCCTGGCGGCGCCACCGCGAGCGCCGATGACGCCATCCACCGGCTCGAACGAGGCAAGGCAATGAGGATCGCCGCTCACGGCGGGCGGGGAAGCGTCATGAGAAATCGTCTCGACGTGAGGATCGGAAATATCGCCGGCCCCTCGCGGAATCGGCGGAAGCGCCCCATGCGCGGTGGCCGGATGCCCGTCATCCGGCCACCGGACTTCCAGCCGCGGCTCACCGAGAAACACCGCCGTCAGATTGGCCCACGGATCCAGATCGGAATCCATCCCGGCCAGGTGATGAACGAGGGAAGTCTTTCCCACGCCCCCTTCGTCATTGAAGAAATCCACCGTCCTCATTCCATCCTCCGGTCGATCCGAACCCGCGCGGAACGCTCGTCGAACTCAAACCCCGTGACAGGCGCCGTCCGCTCCACCCGATCGGATTCGGGATCGAACATCGACGGCTCCAGCTCCTTCTCGCTCAGCATCATCTCTTCCAGAACATTCAAAAACCGGCGGCTGGCGTTATGGTACACTTTTTTCCTTGCCGCCCCGCCATCCAAGGGCACCATGCCGCTCACCCGCCTCACCCTGCTCGTTCCCGAACTGCTCCGGCCCGACCCCGGAGACGATGCCTTGGACGGACTCGTCTGCCCGGCCCTGACCGCGCTGTTCGAGCGTGGCCGTCTGACCAGGCGTCCGCCGGAGGCGCCGGAAACCGTTCTCATGGGCCTGTTCGGCCACGCGCCCGGCACCGCCCGCGCCGCGTTCAGGCTGCGCGGCGAATCCGAAGTTCCGGCGGACGCCGCCACGGCGCGCTGGCTCGCCGCCGATCCGGTACACCTGCGCCTCGACGGAGAACGCCTGATCCTCACCGGCGGCGACGCCCTGGACATCGCGGCGGAAGAGGCCGCGGCCCTGATCGACGCGCTCAACGGCTACTTCGCCGATTCCGGCGTCTTCCGCGCGGCCCGCGCCGAACGCTGGTATCTGCGGCTGGCGGCCGGCAAGGATCGCGGCGCGCTGGAACGCCTCGACGCGCCGCCGACCGCCGCCGTCGCCGGGCGCGGCGTCGAACGCTCCTTGCTGAAAATCGTGGAGCATCGTGAAATCCTCAAATTGATCAACGAGATACAGACCTTCCTGCACGCCCACCCGGTCAACCGGCGGCGCGAGGAAAACGATCAGGCGCCGATCAACAGCCTGTGGCTCTGGGGAGGTGGAATGCCGCCGCGGGCGCCGGCCGCGACGGATTTCGACGCAGTACTGAGCGCCGACGCGCTGGCGCGCGGCCTCGCCCGCGCCGCCGGTCTGCCCGTCTGCCCGCCGCCCGAAGAGGCCGACGCGCTGTTCGCCCGCGCCGTCGGCGCGTGTCCCCTGGTCGCGCTCGGCGGACCGAGCGGAGCGCTTCACCACGGAAACGCCGCGGACTACCGCCGGGACCTCGCCGCGCTGGAAACGCGCTGGTTCGCCCCGGCCTGGCGCGCGCTGGCGGCGGGCGCCATCGGACGGCTGCGCCTCGTGGCGCCGACCGCTCACGGCACGCTGATCCTGGACGCCGGTCGTGCCGCCGCGCGGCCCGCGTGGCGCTTCTGGCGCCGACCGCGAACGCTCGCGGCGGCTGCGCGGGCGCTGGCCGCGTCCGCCGGTGAAGCGGCATGACCCGCCTCCAGGCCCGGCGCGTGCCGCCGCGTCTCCAGTGGCGGCTCGAACGAGAAGGGCTGCATCCCCTGCTCGCCCGTCTCTACGCCGCGCGCGGCATCGAGACGAAAAACGAGCTCGACTATGAAATCAAGGGGATGATCCCGCCCGCGCGACTCACCCACGCCGCCGCCGCCGCCGTCCTGCTCGCCGACGCCATCGAAGCGCGGGCGCGCATCCTGATCGTCGCCGACTACGACTGCGACGGCGCCACCGCCTGCGCCATCGGCGTGCGCGCGCTGCGCGCGCTGGCCGGTGATTCCGGCGCCGTCGTCGACTACCTGGTGCCCAACCGTTTCACCAACGGCTACGGCCTGTCGCCGGAAATCGTCGATCTGGCCGCGGCGAAGAATCCCGACCTGCTGATCACCGTCGACAACGGCATCGCCAGCCTCGCCGGTGTCGCGCGCGCCAACGAACTCGGCATCGTCACGCTGATCACCGATCATCACCTGCCGGGCGACGCGCTGCCCACCGCCGAGTGCATCGTCAATCCCAACCGGCGCGACTGCGCCTTTCCCAGCAAATGCCTCGCCGGTGTCGGCGTGATGTTCTACGTGCTGCTCGCGCTGCGCGCCGAACTGCGCGCGCGCGGCTGGTTCGGCGAGGCCACGGGAATCCGGGAGCCGAACCTCGGCGCGCTGCTCGACCTGGTCGCCCTCGGCACCGTGGCCGACGTGGTTCGGCTCGACCACAACAACCGCATCCTGGTCGACCAAGGGCTGAAGCGAATGCGCGGCGGGCGCGTCAACCCCGGCATTCGCGCCCTGTTCCATGCCGCCGGGCGTGACCCCGCCAAGGCCAGCGTCACCGATCTGGGCTTCATGATCGGGCCGCGCCTCAATGCCGCCGGGCGCCTCGCCGACATGTCGCTCGGCGTCGAAGCGCTGATCACCGACGACGAGGCGCGCGCGTTCAACATCGCGCGGGAGCTGGACCGGCTCAATCGTGAGCGCAAGGACATCGAATCGGACATGCGCGCCCAGGCGTTCGCCCATCTCGACGCCATCGACGAAGAAAACGGCCTGGCCGCCGTCCCGGCCATCACCCTGTTCGATCCCGAATGGCACCAGGGCGTCATCGGCATTCTCGCCTCGCGCATCAAGGACCGGCGCCACCGTCCGGTCTTCGCCTTTGCCCGCGCCAGTGAAGCGAACGCCGGCGGGGAGCTTAGGGGTTCCGGTCGCTCGATCCCCGGTCTGCACTTGCGCGACGCGCTGGACCTCATTTCCAGGCGCGAGCCGGACCTGCTCTTGCGTTTCGGCGGGCACGCCATGGCCGCCGGCGCGACGATCCGCGAAGCCGATCTTGCGCGTTTCGGCGAACTGTTCGCGCAGGTTGCCGGCGAACTCCTCTCCCACACCGATCTCACGCGCACGCTGGAAACTGATGGCGGCCTCGAAGAAGGCTATTTCTCGATTGCCACGGCCCGTCTGCTGGAAAGCGAAGTCTGGGGGCAAGGCTTTCCCGCCCCGCTGTTCGAGGACGAATTCACCGTCGAAAGGCAGCGCGTCCTCAAGAAGAAGCATCTCAAACTGCGTCTGCGCAAGGGTTCGCTGAACATCGACGCCATCCAGTTCAATTTCAGCGACGCGCCGGGCGCCGCGATCCGCGCGGCCTACCGCCTGACGATCAACGAATACAACGGGACGGAATCGCCGCTGCTGCTCATCGAACACCTTCAGGAGGTATCAGAGGACAGTTTCAGAGGACAGCGGTTAGAGAGGACAGAAGACAGTTTCAGAGGACAGCCAATAGAGAGGACAGAAGACAGATGAGCTTGCGGCGCTGTCGCGCCGGATAGGGTGGAAAAACCGAGCACGGTTCAGAGGACAGCGGTTTGAGAAGACAG
>JAITAJ010000055.1 GCA_031284185.1 Accumulibacter sp.
CTGTCTTCTCAAACCGCTGTCCTCTGAACCGTGCTCGGTTTTTCCACCCTATCCGGCGCGACAGCGCCGCAAGCTCATCTGTCTTCTGTCCTCTCTATTGGCTGTCCTCTGAAACTGTCCTCTGAACAGCCTGGACGCCGCCGCGCCTCAGACGTCCTGAAGCAGCCTCTGCGCGACGGCCTCGTCGGTGACCAGGTGCCTGACGTAGCCCGAAACCAGAGTGGCCCGGATGATCTCGGCCTTGTACAGGCCGCCGGAGACGAGGACGCTGTCGGGAACCTTTTTCAGATCCTCCGGGGACATGGCAATCACCGTTTCGTTCAGTTCGTGGTCGATCGGAACGCCGCGCGCGTCGAGAAAAGTTCCCAGGATTTCCCCGATCGCTCCGCATTCCTTGAGCTGCGGAAGGCGATCACGCACGCTGGCGATGGTCGTCAGCGGCGTTCTGGGCGTCAGGTCCCCGCATGAGACGATGGATAGATCCGAGCGCCGGGCGCGCTCCATGACTTCGTTCACTCCGCCATGCCGAAGCAGAAACTCGCGGCTTTCGACGCACGAGCAATAGACGGGCGCGGTAATGTAATAGCAGTCGGCGCCGAGCGTCTTGGCCAGCTCCGTCGACACCCCGAAGGTGTTGGTTTCCGAACCGCGCGTCAATCCACCCATCAGGGAAATGACCGAACTGTCACACAGCCGGCGCGAACGCAGTTGCTTGATGGTGGCGCTCAGAGTGCGGCCCCAGCCGACCGAGATGTTCTGCCCGTCCGTGAACAACGCATCGAGAATCGACGCGGCGGCCTCGCCGAGCACTCGCCGCTGCGCTTCGTCGCCGTCCAGCGCCGGGACGACGGTCGCCGACGCCAGGCCATAGGCTTCCCTCAGTCTCTCTTCGAGTTCCACGCAACTGGCCAGAGGCAGACGAACATCGATGATCACCGAGCCGTCCGCGCGCAACTGGCCGGCGATCTTGTTCACCCGCACCCGGGCAATGCCCAGGCGCTCCGAAATTTCCTGCTGGGTCATTCCGGCGACGAAGTAATACCACGCGATGCGGGCGCGCAGTTGCTCACCGGCGAGCTTGCCTGGTTCGACAATGTTCATGACTCTTCATCCGATAGGTGACATGCCGGGGATTGTCCCCCAAAACCGGCATTCGAGCGGCTTCCGGGGGAAAACGGGAGCCACCGCGAATACGTTTCAAATGTTGCTCGGGAAATACAAAAGTAATATATACTGCGCCGATACGTTCAGGGAGACAGGGATCGACATGAAAATAGCGATTGCCGGAGACAGCGTCGGAGTGGTTCTGGTAGACGTTCTCGTTCCTCATCTGAAAAATTGTCCGGGCGTCGAGGTGACCGACATGAGCCGGTCGCCGGCCGGCGCGTCGGGCGAATACTACGCGAACATCGCCGAGCGCGTGGCCCAGTCCATCCTTGCCGGACGGCACGATCGCGGCATTCTGGTCTGCGGAACGGGAATCGGCGTCGCCATGTCGGCCAACAAGGTGCCGGGCATCCGCGCGGCGCAGACGCACGATACGTTTTCGGCGGAACGCGCGGCCAGGAGCAACGACGCTCACATCATCACCTTTGGCGCGCGCGTGATCGGGCCGGAACTGGCGAAGACCATCGTCAACGCCTGGCTGGCCTGCGAATTCGATCCGCAAGGCCCCTCCGCCGGCAACGTCGCCGCGGTCGATGCGCTGGATCGGAAATACCGCAAGTAATCAGGCGGAAAATTTACCGGGACACGGGAAAAATGCGCAGGCTGGTGGCTGGAACGGGTTGGAAGATGAACAACGGCATCGCCGATTCGATCCGCTATGCCGAAGAACTGAAGGCGCGGATGCGGCCCATCGACGCCTCGGCGATCGACGTCTGCGTCCTGCCGCCCTTCACCTCGCTGTCCGCGGCGGCCCAGGCTTTCGCGGACTCGCCGGTCGCCGTCGGCGGACAGAACATGCACTGGGAGGACGATGGAAGCTGGACGGGGGAAATCTCGGCGCCGATGCTGCTCGAAGCCGGATGCCGTTACGTCGAGCTGGCGCATTCGGAGCGGCTGTTGCGCTTCGGCGAGACCTACGCGCAGGTGCGGCGCAAGGTCGACAAGGCCATGAGCGCCGGCCTGACTCCCATCCTCTGCCTTGGCGAAACCGCGCGGGAGAAGGCCGAGGGACGCGCCGACCAGGTGTTGGCCGAGCAGACGCTGACCTCGCTCGGCGGGCAGCCGGACGATCGCGTTCCCGGGATCATTCTCGCTTACGAGCCGCGCTGGGCGATCGGCGCGGCGGAAGCCGCGCCGCCCGGCTATGTCGAGGAACGGCACCGCGCGTTGCGCGCCATCTTGCGCGAGCATCATGGACGGGAAGCCGCCGAGCGGACACGCATCATTTACGGCGGTTCGGTGACGCCGGAGAATGGACGGCCCATCCTCGACATCGAGGATGTCGACGGCCTGTTCGTCGGACGCGCGGCGTGGAAGCCGGAAGGATTCGCCCGCATCATCGAACTGGTGGCCGACGCGGCGCGACGAAAGGCGCTCGACGTGGCGCGAACGGACGGAGGATGAATAGGATGCCGGAAAAAACAGCGGAGCCTCATGAAACGAAGTGGAACCGCGACACGTGGCCGATCGCGGCGGCGATGATCAATTTTCCCGGCGTGTTGCCGGACGGCAGCCGGGTACAGGAACAATCGACCGAGCAATGGGCCGAATCGCTCCGGCAGGTCGTCGACGCCGGCTTCAGCGAACTGGACCCGACCGATAGTTGGCTGCGGGTCGCCGATCTCGATCCGAGCCGCCGGCGTGAGTTCGTCGATCTCGTCGAGACCCTCGGGCTGAACATCCCCGCCATCTCCACTTCGCGCCGAAGCCCGATCGATCCGGCGCAAGGCGACGAAAACCTCGCCTACGGCCACCGCGTCATCGACACCGCCGCCGAAATCGGCGCCGGCGCCGTCTGCTTCGGCCTGTTCGGCGCCCTCACCGAGGCGCAGAAGCAGCAACTGTGGTTCTGGACCGCCGACGGCGTCAAGAACCCCGAAGACCCGGCGACTTATCAGAAGGCCGTCGCGCGCATCCGCGAGCTGGGCCGGCACGCCGAGGAATGCGGCATCGAAGTTTCCCTGGAAATGTACGAGGACACCTACATCGGTACCGCCGACGGCGCCGTCCGTTTCGTAAACGACGTCGACGTGCCGGCGGTCGGCATCAATGCCGACATCGGCAACCTGGTGCGCCTGCACCGGCC
>JAITAJ010000065.1 GCA_031284185.1 Accumulibacter sp.
CGGCGCGACAGCGCCGCAAACTCATCTGTCTTCTGTCCTCTGTCTTCTGTCCTCTGTCTTCTATCTTCTGGAACTGTCCTCTCAAACCGCTGTCCTCTGATCCCGATCAAAAGATAGAATCCTGGGTTTCGTGGCTTTCGGGGACATTCAATGCCAGAGGGAATCATCGAGTCGCTCGATCACGAGGCGCGCGGCATCACGCGCCTCGCCGGGAAGACGATCTTCGTCGAGGGGGCGCTGCCGGGTGAACGGGTCGAATATTCATGCTTCAAGAAGAAACCGGCCTACGAGATTGCCCGCGTCGATCGCATCATCGAGGCTTCCGCCAGCCGGATCGAGCCACGGTGCCCGCATTTCGGCGTGTGCGGCGGGTGCAGCATGCAGCATCTCGATCCGCCGGCACAGGTGGCGGCCAAGCAGCGCCTGCTGGAATCCACGCTGTGGCACCTCGGTCGCCTGGCCGCGGGACAGATTTACGCGCCGATCCTCGGCTTACCGTGGGCCTACCGCTTCCGCGCCCGCCTGTCGGCGCGCATGGTGCCGAAAAAGGGCGGCATGCTGATCGGCTTCCATGAGCGCAAGAGCAGCTATGTCGCCGACATGCGCCAGTGCCCGAATCTGCCGGCGCACGTGTCGGCGCTGTTGATCCCCTTGCGCGACCTGGTTTCCGCGCTGTCGATCCAGACGGCGATGCCGCAGATCGAGGTGGCCGTCGGCGAAACCATGACCGCGCTGGTGCTGCGCATCCTGGAGCCGATCCGCGCCGGCGACGAGCGCTTGCTGCGCGAGTTCGCCGACCGGCACGGCATCGTCTTTTACCTGCAACCCGCAGGCCCCGCCTCGGCTTTCCGTTTTTACCCGCTGGACGAGCGCAGACTGTCTTACCTCTTGCCGGATTACGGTATCGAGCACGACTTTTCGCCGACCGAATTCACTCAGGTCAATCACGCGATCAACCGCGTGCTGGTGCGCCGCGCGATGACGCTGCTCGACGCGCGCGAGGGCGAGCGCGTCGCCGACATGTTCTGCGGCATCGGCAATTTCACACTGCCGATCGCGCGCGCCGGCGCGCGGGTGACGGGAATCGACGGCAGTCCCGAACTGACGCGCCGGGCCGGGGAAAATGCCGTCGTCAACGGCTTGGACGAACAGGTCGACTACCTCGCCGCCAACCTGTTCGAGACGACGCCCGAATCGCTCGCCGCGCTTGGAAGATTCGACAAGATGCTGATCGATCCGCCGCGCGAGGGGGCGGTCGAGCTGGTCAAGTCCATCGGCGAAGACGGCCCGTGGCGCATCGTCTACGTGTCGTGCAACCCCGCGACGCTCGCGCGCGACGCGGCAATTCTCGCGCACCAGAAGGGGTACGAGCTGCGCGGCGCGGGGGTGATCAACATGTTTCCGAATACCTCTCACGTCGAATCGATCGCGCTATTCCAGAGGACAGCGGTTTGAGAGGACGGAAGACGGATCGGCCTGGGCGCTTCGCGCCAGATGAGGACGGAAAACCGGGCGCCCGGTTTCTCTGTCTCCCGTCCTCTATCTTCTCTCCTCTGAAGCATCCGTACCCTGGCTTTCGGTGGTGAAGTGCTCCGGGTAGCGCCTTGCCACCAGCGGCAGGGACTGGATCAGCGTGCGCAGATGCCGCTCCATGCGCCGTACCGATCGATCTTCGTCTCCGGCATCGATGGCATCGACGATTTCGGCATGCTCGTCGGTCAGTTGCGGCGTGGGAGTCGCCAGGTCGAAAGTGAGGAAACGCACGCGGCTCATCTGCGCCTTGATGCCTTCGGTGACCCGCCACAGGTATTCGCGTCCGGCGTGCAGAGCCAGCGCGCGATGGAATTCATCGTCGAGTCTCAGATAGGACAGGTTGTCGCCACACTGGATTTTCCTTTGCTCGGCGACGAGAGCGCGCAAGGTCTCGATGAGGGCCGCCGTTTTCCCACGGGTGACTTCGCGTATCACCGACACTTCGATGATCTCGCGCAGATGACGGGCATCGAGAACCTCCTTGACCGAGATCCGGCGGACATAGGTGCCCCGCTGCGGCAATATCTCGATCAGGTGTTCCTCGCTCAGCTTGATGAACGCCTCGCGCACCGGCTGCCGGCTGACGTTGAATTTCTTGCTCATCTCGACTTCGGAAATGGCCTGGCCGGGGAGCAATTCGCCACGGATGATGGCCGTGCGCAGGATGCGATGCAACTGCGCGCCGATGGAAAGAGATTCCTGCGGACGGAAATTCCCGCTCAGGGTATCGGTCATATTGGCTTCCATGTGCTTTCCATGACGGGAATCGCGCCCGCGCTCCGGCAGGATGAAGTAAAAAGATGAAGTCCGGCGTCGAAAATCCGAACTGAATTCTAGTATACAAGAAAATGATCTTCATATTAAAATGTTCGCCATTCCACGAACGGAGATGTCGAACATGCGACTCAGCGAAAAGAATCTGCCTCTTTTGCCGGCGAATGTGCAACGGCCGTCCTACGACCGGAGCAGAGTCGTCGGTTCGATCGTGCATCTGGGCATGGGCGCGTTCCATCGGGCGCATCAGGCGATGTTCACCGAGGCGGTCCTGGCGTCCGGCGATCCGTCATGGGGAATCATCGGCGCCAACTTGTTTTCCGAGGACAAGAAGCAGGCCCTGGAGCCGCAGGATTGTCTCTACGCGCTGGCGGAAATGGGCGAGGATTCGGAGAAGGTGAGGGTGATCGGCTCGATCGTCGGCGTCTTCGGCGGCACCGGGGAGATCGACGCGCTGCTCGCGCGCATGAGCGACGCCGTCACCCGGATCGTCAGCATCACCGCGACCGAGAAATCCTATTATGTGGATACCGCCAGCGGCAAGCCGCAGATGCAGGCGCCGGAAATCGCCGCCGATCTGGCCTCGCCCGAACGGCCCCGGACCATTCCCGGGCTGATCGTTCGGGCGCTCGGAAACCGCAGAGCGGCGGGCATTCCGCCATTCACCGTGCTGAGTTGCGACAATCTGCCGAACAACGGCAGGCTGGCCCAGGCGGCGGTGCTGGCCTTCGCCAGCGAGCTGGACGCCGACCTGGCGGCATGGATCGAGGCCGAGGTCTCCTTTCCGTGCACCATGGTCGACCGGATCACGCCGGCGACGACCGATGCCGACCGCGCGCGCGTCAATGAGCTGATCGGCATGGAAGACGCCTGGCCGGTGGTGACCGAGGAGTTCGTGCAATGGGTCATCGAGGATCGCTTCACGATGGGCCGGCCCGACTGGAACCTCGGCGGGGCGATTTTCTCGGATGAGATCGAGCGTTGGGAAAGCATGAAGCTGCGTTGTCTCAACGGCGCGCATTCCGCGCTGGCTTACCTCGGAGAGATCACTGGCCGCGAGACGGTCGCCGAGGCCATGCGCCTGCCGCTGATCACCGACATTCTCGATGCCCTGTGGAGCGAAATCCGCGAAGTGCTGCGCGCGCCCAAGGGCGTGGATACCGCGGATTACGTCGATAGCCTGAAACGGCGCTTCCGCAATCCGGCCCTGAAGTACCGCACGGCGCAGATCGCTTCGGACGGTTCAAAGAAACTGCCGCTGCGTCTGCTCGCGCCGCTGCGCGACCGCGTCGCCAAGGGACTGGCCTCGCCGGCCATCGCCACGGCGATCGCCGCGTGGATGCATTACGCGGTCAGGACGGCGTACACGCCGGGAGGCGCGCTCGCCGATCCGCTGTCCGCCGAGATTCTGGAACGCGCCGCTCGCCGCGTAAACGCCGGCGAAATCATCGGCGATCTCTTGTCGATCGAGCCGATCTTTGGCCGGGACTTGCCGGCCAACACTGCTTTCCGCGCCGAACTGCTGGACAAATTCGCCGGTCTGGCCAGGAATCCCGCCGTCGCCACGGCGGAACGAATCCGCGTCTGACCCCCCATTCACACACAAGGACAGGAGACAACGAAGACATGGCCCGTATACTTCTCACCACCACGTCGTTCCAGGATACACCCGGCCCGCACCTCGAACGCCTCGCCGCCTCCGGCCACGAGGTCGTCTGCGAGCGCGGCCCGCTCTCCGAAAAGCGGATGCTCGAACTCGCCGGCGGCTTCGACGCCTTTCTCTGCGGCGACGACGCCATCACGCGCGCCGTCATCGAAAAATCCCTGCCGCGCCTCGGGATCATCGCCAAATACGGCATCGGGCTGGACAAGATCGACCTTGCGTTCGCCACGGAGAAAAAAATCCCCGTCACCTTCACGCCGGGCGTCAACCACACCACGGTGGCCGAGCACGCCTTCGGGCTGCTGCTCACGCTGGTGAAGGAGCTGGACTTCCACATCGCCGAGACCCGGGCCGGGCGCTGGTCGCGCCACACGGGCCACGAAATCGCGGGCAAGACCTTGGGCATCGTCGGCCTGGGACGCATCGGCAAGGAGATGGCCATTCGCGCCAACGCCTTCGGCATGACCTCCGTCGCTTACGATACCTTCTGGGACGACGCCTTCGCCGCCGCGCACGAGGTCACCCGCCTTGAAAGGCTCGACGATCTGTTCGCCGCCGCCGACGTCGTTTCGCTGCACACCAACCTCACCCCGCAGACGCGGAACCTCGTCGACGCCGCCTCGCTGCGAAAGTTCAGGCCCGGCGCGCTGCTGATCAACTGCGGGCGCGGCGAGCTGGTGGACCCCGCCGCCGTCGTCGCCGCCCTGCAAAGCGGGCATCTCGGCGCCTACGGCGCGGACGTGCTCGAAGTCGAGCCGCCCCCGCCCGATCATCCGCTTCTGCGCGCGCCGCGCTGCGTCATCACGCCGCACATCGGTTCGCGCACGCACGAGAGCGTGCAGCGCCAGGCCGGCATGGCTCTCGAAAACCTCCTGCGCTTCCTCGACGGCAAGCCGCCGCTCGCCCAGGCCAACACGTTCTGAAATTTTTTTCAGGGAATCCTCATGGAAATTTTCCGCGTCGTTCCAGAAGATGAACACAACATCGTGGTCGAAGCCGCCTTCAGGAAGCGGGGGTTCGACGACGCCGAAGCGCGCGCCGCCAGCCGCATGGCCGCCGCGGCCACGCGCCACGGCAACCGCACGCACAACGCCATCAAGGCGCTGCACCTGGATCATCTCTTCGGTTCCGGCAATGGCGGCTGCGTCCCCGGCGCCAGGATCGAAAGGATCGCCACGCCCTTCAAGGCCGTCGAAGTGTGGGACGCCCACAAGAAACTCGGTCAGGCCACGGCCCTCGACGCCATCGAGCGCGCCATCCGGCTCGCCGACGAATTCGGCGCCGGCACCATCGCCGTGGACAACGCCTTCCACTACCTCTGGGGCGGCGGTTACGTCCTCGAAGCCGCCAAACGCGGCTACATCGCCTACACCTGTTGCACGGCGGCGCTCACGGAAGTCGTCCCCCTCGGCGGGAAATTCCCCACGCTCGGCACCAACCCGCACAGTTGGGGCCTGCCCACCACGGAAGCCCTCGGCTACCCGCTGGTGATCGACTGGGCCACCTCCGTCGTCGCGATGGGCCGCGTGCAACAGCTCGCCCGCGAAGGCGGCGCGCTTCCGCCCAATGCCGCCGTGGATGCCGACGGCAACCCGACGACCGATCCCCTGAAGGCCGTTTCGCTGCTCCCCTTCGGCGCGCACAAGGGCTACGGCCTCTCGCTGATCAATGAGCTTTACGCCGCCTTCATCGGCGGTTCCACGCCCACCCTGCGCTGCCGCGCCCCCGTGGAAAACGAGAAGCAGACTCCCGCGTTCTATTTTCAGGTCATCCATCCCGAAAGCCTCGCCGCCGGGCGTTTCGCCGCCGGGCGCACGCAGAAGGAAAACGTGAAGGCCGTGCTCGCCGACATTTTCGGACACGGCAACGAGGGCTGCACGCTGCCCGGCCAGATCGAGGCTCGCGCCGCCGCCCGCAGCGAAAAGAACGGCGGTCTGCTTTTCAGCGAGGCCGAAATCGCCGCCCTCAACGAAATCGCCGCCGAGGCCGGCCAAGGGCAGTGGAAGACCGAAACGCTGAGAATCGCCGAGTGAGCGGTCGCGGCGGCAAGGCAGCCGCCGCGACCCGATCCTCTCGCCGGAGGCCCCGGCCCGAATTGGAATGATAGTGAGGTGCGCATGTCAGATTGCCGCTGTTTCACTCCGCCGTCCGGCGGCGCGAACCACAGCGCCTCGCTTGAGACACGCGGGCATCGCGGCGCCATCCGGCC
>JAITAJ010000081.1 GCA_031284185.1 Accumulibacter sp.
CGGCGCGAAGCGCCGCAAACTCATCTGTCTTCTGTCCTCTCAAACCGCTGTCTTCTGAAACTCTGTCTTCTGAAACTCTGTCCTCTGAAAAGGTTCTACAATGCCACCCATTCCTAACCGATTTCCCCGCTGCCGTTCTCATGCTGCGCAAGTTCCTGAGCCAACTCCTCATCATCCCGTTCTGGCTGCTGCGTTTCCTGCCTTTGCCGGCGCTCGCCGTCATCGGCGGCGCTTTTGGCCGCTTGCTCTTTCTTTTTGGCAGACGGCGCCGGAACGTGGCGAGGATCAATCTCGAACTGTGTTTCCCCGAAGCCACCGCCATCGAACGGGAAAAGCTCGCCAAGGATCATTTCCGGGTTCTGGGCCGCTCGATCCTGGAACGCGGCTTGTTTTGGTGGAGCCGCCGCGAACGCCTGGAACGGATGATCCGTCTCAAGGGGGCCGAAAAACTCCGCGCGCAACTCGACGCCGGTAGACCAGTCATTCTGCTCGCGCCGCATTTCGTGGGACTCGACGCCGGCGGCGTCGCCGTGGCGATGCGTTTCGATTCGCTCAGCATGTACGCCAGGCAGACCAACCCGGTGTTCGACCGCCTGCTGCTCGACGGTCGCCACCGCTTCGGCGATCAGTTGCTGCTGACCCGGCAGGATGGCATCCGGGCGGCGGTCAAAGCCATGAAATCAGGCCGCCCCTTCTATTACCTGCCGGATCTCAACACCCGGCGCCGCGAGGCGGTCTTCGTGCCTTTTTTCGGGGTATCGGCGGCGACGACCGATGGCCTTTCGCGTCTGGCGCGTGTCGCCGGCGCGGCGGTGTTGACTTGCGTGACGCGCGTGCTCCCCGGCGGACAGGGTTACATCACCGAGATCGGCGATGCCTGGGAGAATTTCCCGACCGCCGACGCGACCGCCGACACGGCGCGGATGAACGCCTGGATCGAATCCGCCGTGCGCGCCATGCCCGAACAGTATTACTGGGTCCATCGGCGTTTCAAGACCCGGCCCGTCGGCGAAGTGAAGCCGTATTAGATCAGAGGACAGAATCCAGAAGACAGAAGTTTGAGAGGACAGAAGACAGGTCGGTATGCGGCGCTTTGCGCCGGTAAGGACGAAAAACCGAGCGCCTGATTTTCCGTTCCTCACTCAAGCTGATCTGTCTTCCGCTTGCCTCTGTCCTCCGACTTGCGCGCCGAGCGCGCGGCGACTCTCCGCCACAGGTATCTGGCATAGGCGTTCAGGCGCGGAAGCTCAAGATAGGCTTCGAGCAGACGGAGCCGGTCGGTACGGCTCCAGATCGGCGAGGCATAGTGACTCAGGCAATATAGGTCGCGCAAGGCGCACATCACGCGCAACGGGAGCCGGTGCGATTTTTCAAGGTCGATCACGCGCGCCGTGATGCCGGCCTCGGGGGTCGCGCGGATGAAAATGTGCTTCGGGAAAAAACAGTTGTGGCAGATACCGTGAGCATGCATCCGGCGCAACAGCGCCGCGACTGCCTGATGTATGCGCAGACGAACCGCGCGCGGCGGCATACCGTCGCGCGCCCAGCCTTGCTCCAGCTCCTCCAGCGAAACAAAGCCGGTCAGTTCCTCGGTCACCAGAATGGCGCGCTGATTCCCGCCGCGTTCGCGCATACCGAAATAGACCGGCTCCAGCGAGGGAATCGCGTAACGGCGATAACGCATGATCCACTTGAATTCACGCAGGAAAGTCGGCACGCCGCGCAGCGGATGAGACAGCGAGCGCGTCCCGTGATTTTCCTGCCGCTTGAGGAAGACCGCCCCCCCCCCCCCCATCCGGCAACGACAACTCCCCCCGGGCCACGCCGCTCCATCCGCCCCGCCGCTGGTTCGGCGCCTCGAACCATTCGGCCTGAAATCGCCATAGGGCCTCGAAATCGTCGAGCCCGTTGAAAGCAAGAATCGAACGCCAGCGCTCGTCAATGAAATCTTCCATCGAATACCATCCACGCGATGAGCCACACAAAAGAGGATATCATCCGGGAGCGCTATTCCGCCGATGCCTCCCGGTGGAAAGGCGCGCCGGAAGACATCGGCGGCATCGCCGCGCAAGACGCGAAAGCGCGCGCTTCCATCAGGTATACTTCGTCGTCCATTTCACCGAAAGGCCCACAAGCTCCCGGTATCATAAGGATACGACTCATGCGCCAAACACGAGAGATTCCGACGTGCCTCTGACCATCCTCGGCCTTTCCGGCGCGGTCGGCCACGACCCGTCCGCCGCCCTCTACATCGACGGCAAACTCGTCGCCGCCGCCGAAGAGGAACGCTTCGTGCGCGACAAACACGCCAAGAACCGCATGCCTTACGAAGCGGCGAAATTCTGTCTGAATCAGGCGGGGATACGTCCCGCCGACGTCGATGCCGTCGCCATTCCCTTCGCGCCGATAAGCCTCTTCACTCCCGCGCGCTGGCATTACGCCCGCCGTTACGCTTATGCGCCCGATCGGGCGCTGGATGCCATTTTCACGGGCAACCGCCGCTATCATCGCTACAGGAAACGCATCGAATGGTGCCTGCTCCAGTTGGGCTTCGACCCGAAAAAAATCAGGATCGAGCCGGTCGAGCACCATCTCGCGCACGCCGCCAGCGCTTACCTGTGTTCCGGTTTCACGGAAAAGACGGCGATCCTCGGCATCGACGGCAAGGGGGAGTACGCCACGACCTTCTTCGGCTGGGGCGAAAACGGGCGGATCCACAAGATCAAGGAATTCTACGACCCCGATTCCCTGGGCGGACTCTACGGCGCGCTCACCGAATACCTGGGCTTCGACATGCTCGACGGCGAATTCAAGGTCATGGGCATGGCCCCCTATGGCGACCCGTCGCGCCACGATTTTTCCCGGCTGGCGAAATTCGAGAACGGCGAACTCACCGTCAATACCGATTATGCCAACGTGATCGGCTTCAGACGCTACAAGGAAAAAGGCAAGGGCTGCTACTTCTCGCCCGAACTCGTGAAATGGCTTGGCCCCAAACGCGAGGGCGACGTGGCCGACGAGCCGTACATCCACTACGCCGCCAGTATTCAAGCGCTGTTTGAAAGACTCTCGCTTGCGATGATCGATCACTATCTGGGCGACATTCTCCGTGAGACGGGAAGAATCGCCTTCGCGGGCGGCTGCGCCCTGAACGTGAAGCTGAACCAGAAAATCATCGCCCGCCCGGAGGTGAAGGAACTCTTCGTGCAGCCCGCCGCGTCCGACGCGGGCACGGCGGTCGGCGCGGCCGCCTGGGTTTCGCAACGGTACGGCGTGCCGGTGGAGAAAATGGAGCACGTCTATCTCGGCCCGGAATACTCGAACGAGGACGTCATTGCCGCCATTGCCCAGTACGGGCGCAAGCGCGGCGTCAGGCTCGACTGGGAAAAAATCGAAAGCGACGCGCTGCCGGGAAAGGTCGCCGGGATTCTCGCCGAAGGCAACCCGGTCGCCTGGTTTCAGGGCCGCATGGAATTCGGCCCGCGCGCCCTGGGCAACCGTTCCATCCTCGGTTGTCCGAGCGTGCCGGGCGTGGCCGACCGCATCAACGAAGAAATCAAGTTCCGCGAGCGCTGGCGGCCTTTCTGCCCCTCGATGCTGGATACGGTGGGGCCGCGAATGTTCGGAACCGACCACCCCGCGCCCTTCATGACTTTCACGTTTGAAGTCAATGAAGAATGGAAAACCCGCGTGCCGGAAGTCGTCCACGAAGACGGCACCTCCCGCGCCCAAATCCTGCGCCGCGAATTCAACCCGCGTTATTACGACCTGATGCGGGAACTGGAAAAACTGACCGGCAACGGCGTGGCGCTCAATACCTCGCTGAACCGCCGGGGCGAGCCGATGATCTGTTCGCCGGAGGATGCGCTCGGCATGTTTTACGGTTCCGACCTCAAATATCTCGTCATGCAGGACGTGCTGGTGAGAAAAGAGAAGGTCTGACTGGTATTCAGAGGGCAGAGTTTTCCAGAGGACAGAGTTTCGAGAGAACAGAGTTTCAGAAAACAGAAGACAGATCAGCCCGGGCGCTTCGCGCCGGGCGAGAGGGGAAAAACCGAGCGCTCGGTTCCAGAGGACAGAGTTTCAGAAGACAGGGTTTCAGAGGATAGAAGACAGATCAGCTTGGGCGCTTCGCGCCGGGTGAGGGAGGAAAAACCGAGCGCTCGGGTTTTCTGTTTTCTGTCTTCTCAAACTTCTGTCTTCTGAATTCTGAACCTGTCTTCTGATCTCTACGATGAAAGGAAACCTCACGCATGACGATCCATCCGAACGAACGCAATTCCGGCCAAGGCAGACATCTTCTGGATTCCATTCTTTCAGGATCGGAATCGCAATGTCTGGAAACGAAACGGGTTTCCGGGAAAATGGTGGTGGGCAAGGCTTTGGAAACGGTTTGCGCTTTCGCCAATGCGCGGGGAGGCATTCTGTGCCTCGGCGTGGAGGACGCCAGCAAGGCGCAGGGAAAGGATCGACTGTACGGCATCGACGAAAATCCGAAGGCCATCGATGAACTGATGCGCAAACTGGAAACGGATTTCGTTCCGAAGATCAGGGACATAAAAATACTTCGCTTATCCTGCGCATTGCGCGACGGCGAGCGGGGAGAACTGGTCATGATCAACGTTCCGCAGAGCGAACAGGTGCACTCCGCTCCCGATGACAGAACCTGGACGCGCGGAGAGGACAGCAACCGGGAAATGTCCGCCGACGAGATCATGGAGCTTTCCTACCGGCGCGGTGTGCGCAGCGTGGAATCCGAGCCGGTGGACGTGGATTTCGATCTGCTGGAAACGGAAACGTGGCGCTTGTATCGGCATGGACGAGGATTGGCGAATACCGGCATCCGAAAGCAACTTTATCGCATCGGCCTGGCCCGGAAGGTCAACAATGCGCTTCGCCCCGTTCGCGCCGCCGTGTTGCTGTTCGCCGATCATCCGGGCGCCTTGATGGCGGCAACCGGCACCCGCGCCGACGTGCGGATGTTTCGCTATCGCGGCAATGCCATTCGATCGGGCGAAACCACGAATCTCATGAAACCGCCCCGAACCCTGTCCGGGCCGATCCATCGCCTGATCGCGCAGACGCACGCGCACGTGCTCGGCGAACTGGTCGAAGGGCCGGCATCCGGTTTCAGGACCGCGCACCCTTACCCGGAGCGCGTCATCAAGGAAGCCATCACCAATGCGTTGATTCATCGGGACTATCGCCTGAATCAAGATGTGCAGATACGAATTTTCGATAACCGGATCGAAGTGTTCAGTCCCGGATTGTTTCCGGGCCGCATTACCGCGGCAAGCATACGGACGGCGAGATATTTCGCGCGTAATCCGCTGATTGCCAGCAACCTGCGCGAATTCCCCGATCCGCCGAACATGGATGCCGGAGAAGGCGTGCACATGATGTTCCATCTGATGCAGGCCGGAAACCTCTACCCGCCCCAGTATCGGGAATTGCGCGATCAGACGCGGCAGGCCATTGCCGTGACTCTGCTGAGCGAGGAACGTTCGCCGCTCTGGGAGCGGGTCAGCGTTTGGATAGACCGTCATGGCCCGATCAGCAACCATGTCCTTCGCAGGATTACCGCGCTGGACGCGCCCGGCGCTTCCAGGCTGCTCAAGCGCTGGGTCGGGCAGGGGCTGCTGAAAGGCGATCCGGCCCAGGGCAAGCGAAACCGGCTCTACCACAAACCCGTGACCGAGGTCGGGGATGCGGCTGGACTTATCATTCAAAGTCCGGAATAATGAATACGGGGATGAATAAAAATTCAAATCTTTCACCATCCCGTGAGAATTCCATTTTCTTTTCTGCCGTTTTGTCATGTACGGAGCATGACAGGACGCGGGTAAGACAATGACGGTGTGTCCAATGAACAGGAGGGTTGGCATGAATGAAACCGTGACGGGCAGTCTCTTGCTCAGTGTCGTCATCCCATGCTATAACTATGCCAATGTGATCCAGCGCGCGGTTGCCTCGGTGTTGGAACAAGCCTCGGAAGAGGTCGAACTCTGGGTGATCGACGATGGATCTTCCGACAATGCGCCAGAGATTTTTGCCATCCTGTCAGAGCGTTACGGGAAACGCTTCCAGAGTGTTCGCCAGGAGAACGGAGGGCTTGCGTTTACGCGGAACTGTGGCGCGCGACTGGCCCGGGGACGTTTCGTACTTTTTCTGGATGCCGATGATGAATTGAATGCCGGCGTGTTACCGAAACTTTGCGAACATCTGCGCGAACGACCGGATGTCGGATTCTGGCTGGCAGGCCATGTCGCGGTACAACCGGATGGCCGTGAACGCCGCCATTCCGTCAGCGCGGTTCCACACGACCCTTTCACACGTTTGCGCCACTACCTGCTGGACAAGAAAATCTCCCTCAGTCACGGCGCCTGCGTGTTCTCGCGCGAATTTCTGCTGCAACACCCTTACCCGGAGCACTTGCGGCACAGCGAGGATATCCCGGTATTTGCCTATGCGCTGACCCAGGGGAAAATCGAAATTCTGGATATGTTGCTGACGCGCATTCACAAGCATTCCGACAGTGTACGTCACAACGCCGACGCGGCGCGCAAGGTTGGCTTGTCGCTCGTGGATGAAGTTTTTTCTGGATTGCCGGACGATCTGCAATCGCTCAGACCCGCCTATCACGTTCAACGTTGCCTGTCATTGTTCCGCACCTGCCTGCTCGTCGGCGAACAGGAAAGCGCCCGCGCCTATTATCGTGAAGCGCTGCATGCGGATTGGCACACACTGTTCAAATGGTCCTATACCCGCAAAGCGATTCGTCTATGGTCGGGGCGGCTTCGTGAAAGAAAGATTGCTTGACCGCTTCTTGAAAACAGATATTGATGAATTGATCGAGCCGCCCATGCCCCCCCCCCCCTCCACTCCGGACGCAACAGCCATCCAGCTCCGTTCCGCTCGTTACCGTTGTCATCGCATCCTACAACCATGCTCCTTATATTGAAGCGAGCCTCGATAGCGTGCTTCGACAAAGCCATTCCAACATCGAGATTCAAGTCATCGATGACGCATCCAGTGATGGCAGTGCTGAATTGCTGCTGAATTTGAGGAAACGAAAGAGTTTCGATTTGTATTTTCACAAGGATAACATCGGCCCGTCATGTACATTCAACGAGGCTCTCGCGCGCGCAAGGGGCGAGTTCATCGTGCCTTTCGGTTCCGATGACGTCATGATGCCGTGGAGGGTTGAACATCAGATCGCGCATATGATCGACAAGCCGGAAGTCGGAATCTGCGCAGGCAACATTGAAACTATCGATGACCGGGGCAGGGTTTTACAAAAACAGCGGCGTCGTGACCTGCCGTTTCGTCGGTTGAATTTTGATGATCTCTTCCTTTCTAAAAAACCGGGACCACCCGCGCCCACGCTGATGATCCGAAAAGACATCCTGCTGGAAGTTGGCGGTTTCAATCAGCGTATTCGTTTGGAAGACCTTTACATTGAACTCGCCGTTACCCGGAAAGGCTATTTCATCGATGTCCTCGGCGAGGTACTGGCCCAATATCGTATTCACCCCACGAATACTTGTAAAAATAAACGTTTCATGGTGAATAGTGTGCTGGAAACCTACGCGTGTTTCAGCGATCATCCCGACTATGCCAAAGCGTGCGCGCACTACCGGAATTCGATGCTGTTGAAGTACGCGCGCAGGGATAAAGCCTTGGCGCGCGAAATATTGGCTGATTTGCCTTTTCGCGCCTGGAACATGAAAACATTGCGTGGCATCTGGCGATTGCCGCAACCTCTGGAAGAGTGAAAGTTCATGGGATTTATATCTGGGACTATGGCGTGGATCCTTCATATGTCAGGAGAATCGGTGCGATATGTGAATCATCATATTTCCCGGATCGCCATGAAAGAATCTGTCGGTTTTCGATTTTTGATGCTGGTAGTTTTGCCGGGCAGTCTTTTTTTGTCTCTGCTCGCTGTTCTGAATCAGCCCATCGTTGGGCGGGATGCCGCGCTGTACCTGAGCATTTCCTTCGATCCATCGATCACGGATGTATCTAGCGCCCTGAAACGGTTCAATTGGCCCTGGTATCCCCTCTGCATCAAGTTCATTTCCGGACTGTCGGGACTCTCTCCTGAAATCGTCGCCAGATTGTCATGCGAGTTCATGACGGCCATCGCCTGCCTGTTGGCTGCGGATATCGTTCGGAGAAACCGTCCCGATCTTGCCGCCTGGGCGGCCTTGCTCGTTCTGGCGGTTCCGGCTTTCAACGAGTATCGTGGCGAGATATTGCGTGAAAACGGTTTCTGGTGTTTCTCCCTGCTGGCCCTGTGGCTCATGTATGTCATGAAACACGCGCGTCTCGTTTCCCGTGCGTCGCTGGTATGCCTGAGCACGATTCTCGCCGCCGCGTTTCGCTTCGAGGCCGTCTATCTTTTCATTGTCCTTGCCGTGGTCGAGTTTTCCCGTATGCATGGGAAACTCCTGAAAATCAGCGTAATTACCGGAGGATTGGTTCTGGCGGCAACGATATTGTTCTCGCTCTCGCATCGTGGCTTGTTGCCCGCGGGCAGGATAAGCGCCTTTGTGAACTACCTCGATCCGGTGAAAATATACGGAGACTTTTCGGTTTTCACCCGATATGCGGCTCTGGAGATGCCGAAATACTCGTACAAAGATACGAAGCTGATATTTTTCATCGGTTTGTGCGGATACCTGATCGTCAAGATCGTCTCGGCGCTCGGCGTTTTCAGTCTTCCCTGGGCGCTCTCCTTGCGCCTGCCCGAGAAGGCCAGGGCGCTTGCCTGGGACCCGATGACGGTCGCGGCCATTGGGTATGGTGGAATCCTGTTGGCATTCCTGATCGGGAAATTGTTCCTCACGGGGCGCTATGCCGCGTTTCTGGGTTTTCTGCTTCTTCCGGGAATATGCGCCGGCACTCGATGTGTCGCGCGCCGATGGCCGAGATACTCCCCGTTCATTGTCCTGCTTTGCGTGATTCTGGCGATTGCAAATGTCGTATCCCTTTCGGAGCCGAAAATATTCATCCGGGACGCGGGAGCGTGGATAGCGGACAATCTTCCAAAGGATGCGCGGATTTATTTCGAGGATGGCCGTATCGGTTATTACGCCAGGCGGTATCACACCCGCGGAAACGCAAGCCGGGAGGCGGCATTGCCTACTGAAGAAGGGAATGAGGCGTATGGGTATTTCGTCCTTCGATGCCAACCGGATTCCGCGCTGAGGCAACTACAGGAACGAGGGCTGCATCCGATCCGGGATTTCAGGGGAGGTGGATGCGTCACGATCTTTCGGAAGACGGAAGATCAATCTGCCTTCTCTCCTCTCAAACTTCTGTCCTCTAGATAACGCCGCGTGTCCTCCGCGTTCATCGGAGCGGCGTGGCGGAAACCCTGGATGGTTTCGCAATGCAGGGACTCAAAATAGCGCCATTGTTCTTCCGTCTCCACGTCCTCGGCGATCACGCGCAGATGAACGGCGTTGGCAACGGCGACGATGGTGGAAATCATGGTGTCGATCCTGATGTCGCCAATCTTCGACGTGAGGGGATCCCCGATCTTGACGGCATTGATTGGGTATTCCAACAGATTGGCCAGCGCGAAAGGCTCGGCTTGCAGCTTGTCGATGATGATCTGCACGCCCGCGTCACGCAGATGTTTGAGGGTGCGTATCGGCTGCGTGCCGGTTTTCAGGAGCACGCATTCCGAGACTTCAAAGGCCAGGCAGAAAGGCAGCAGGTCGTATTTTTGCAGGATGTGCTCGACCTCGCCCACGAATCCGGCGCGGTCGAGGTGCGCCAGGGAGATGTTGATCGCAACGCGCCCGAACGATAGCCCCGCGTCTTGCCAGCTTTTGGCGTGAGCGCAGGCCATGTCGAGCATTTGCATGTCGATTTTCGCCAATAGCCCGGATTGCGCGCTGGGTTCGAGAAAGATTTCCGGGGGCAGCGTCCGCTGCTCTGGGTGCGACCAACGCGCCAATACTTCGAGATACAGCACCTGTTGCGCATCGGTATGGAACATCGGCTGGAAGTACGGCTCGAACTGGCGTTTGTCCAGCGCGGTGTGCAGTTCGTCGATGAGACGGTCGGCCTGGATGATCTTGTCATGCAGGCTGCCGTCGAAGAAACGATAGCGCATCCCGCCCAGGGACTTGGCGTGATACATCGCGGCATCGGCGTTCTTGATGATGTCTTCCATGTCGCCAAGCATCTGGCTCTCATGATCGGGGAAGGTGACGATGCCGATGCTGCTGTAAATTTTCAGTTGGTGCCCGCAAAGGGTGATGGGATTTCCCAATTTGTCGAGAATGTCCTGCGCCAGCACGGCGGCCTGCTCCGGGCGATCCATGTCGACCATGACCACCGCGAATTCGTCGCCGCCCAATCGCGCGGCGATGTCTGTGCCGCGAACCCGTTCTTGCAGAATGTTCGCCATGTGCACCAGCAGCGCGTCGCCGACCGCGTGCCCCAGGATGTCGTTGATGTGCTTGAATTTATCGAGGTCGAAGAAGAGCATCGCGCCGTACTTTCCGGAGCGCTTGCTTTGCGACAGGGCATGATGCAGCCGCTCGTTGAACAGGCTGCGGTTGGCCAGCCCGGTCAGCGGATCGTGATGCGCCATGTGTTGCAGATCGGCTTGCGCCTGCCGGCGGATTTCCACTTCCCTCGAAAGTTCGGTGGTGCGCTGGGCGATGCGTTGTTCCAGCGTGTCGTGGATGTCGCGCAGTTCCTGTTCCGTCTTGCAGCGCACGTCGATTTCACGCTGCAATTTCGCCATGTTGGCGTTCAGCGTGTCCGCCATTTCGTTGAACGTGGACGCGAGTGAAGTGATTTCGTCCTTGTATTTGAAGGAGAAGCGGAAATCCTTTTCACCGATGCGGAAACGATTGAAACCGTCGTTGAGCCAGTCGAGTTTCCGGGATAAATAGGAGGCCATCCAGATGGCGACGATGATCACCAGTACGACCAGCACGAGCGTGGAATTCGCCAGACTGATCGCCGTGGTCTGCAGGTTGTCGCGCAGCGCCGTGTCGGCGGCCCTGCCGCGGGCGAGCATGTCTTCGTTGGCGGTCTTGATGATGCCGTTCAGGCGCTCCTCGGATTCGGTGGCGGCGCGGTGGAAATCGCCCACGTTGGCGCCGATGGTGACGATGCCGAAGCCGCGCCTGTTGCCCGCCACCTCCGGGCTGTATTGCCCCGTGTAATAGGGAATCGCCGCCGTGGTGGTGAGCTTGTAGAGTCCGCTCCACAGGATCTGGAAGGAACCGGAACCGCCCTGGTCGGCAAGGTTGTACCAGCCCGTGCATTGCGGCGCGAAGTTGAGCCAGCGGCAGTCGAGACCCACGTCGCCGCGTTCGGTGAGCGCTCGCGC
>JAITAJ010000103.1 GCA_031284185.1 Accumulibacter sp.
CGCTGGGGGTTCGGATGTCGAGAGTGACCAGATTGCCTGAATGGTCGCCGCCATAGTCTGGCGCATCCTCTACCGTCAGCATGGGGGTGGTGTTGGCAATGTTCTCGGGCAGGGTGAAATTGAGGTATTGAAAATTGTGGAGACCCTTCACGGAAACAGCGTTGGTTTTGAGGTTCAGGGTGTTGCCGGTGAAGAGGTTGCTGGTAATGGTGCTGGTGCCGGTGCTGATAATGGTTTTGTCCAGATATCCGCCATACAGGCTTCCGGCGGTCACTTTGGGTGTGTCGCTTATGGACGTGTCGCTTACGGTAACGATGTTTTTTATGGCTTTGGCGGTAATTTCGGCGGTGAGGGTGCCGCCATTACTGGGATCACCTTCAGCGATAGAGACATACCCGCCGTAAACACTGCTGTCCTTCGAGAGCTTGCTTATGGTAACGGTGTTGCCCTTGGCGGAGGCCGAGCCGGTGATTTTTGCGGAAGTATTGCTAACACGATTTTCGTATTTGATGTTGACATGCCCGCCGTAGACGTCACCCTCAACCAAGCCGTCGCCGCTCACGGTGACGTTGTTGTCCGCAGCGATGGTGGTGAAGTCGAAGGTGAAGGAGGTGGGACCAGAGCTGTCAGAGAGACTGGATTCGATTTCGGTCTGTCCGCCGTAGACCTCGCCCTCCACCGTGCTGCCGTTCACGGTGACTTTATTGCTTTTGGTGGAAGAGCTATTGCTTCCGGTGGTAGAGAAATAGTCACCGGCAACCCCACCGGAGATACCACTCACTTTCGCCGTGTTACCGTTCACGGTGATTTCATTATCCGTGACGGCAGCGTGAGCGCCATATATCTGTCCACCGAGGATTCTATCCACCGTACCACCGTTCACGGTGATAATGGTGCCATTGATGGCGAGGCCAACGTCCCTGCTTTTGCTGCTGAGCCTCCCACCCGAAATCTCCCCTACCTCGCCACCGTTCATGGTGATGGTATTGTTCGTGATGACGGTGTCCGAATTAGTCTCTGGAATAAACGCACCCATGATGCTCTCCACCGAGCCACCTTCAATGTTGATGATATTGTTCATGATGATGACTTTCTCGGTAGCGGCGGAAGAATCGTCGGGGATGAGAAATCCGCCGATAACCCAAGAGACACTACCCTTTTCCATGTTCACGACGTTACCTTCGATTGTCCCGTCTTTGGCCACTCCACCCAGGACCAAGTCCGGGTCAATGCTGTCATCGTTCACTATGGGATCGTATCTGACGGTCACTTTGTTGTTTGAAGCGGACGGGGTACCTTCTTTGGTTACGGGGAACAGTACTTTACCGGAACCTATCTCCCATTCGTCTGGTATGGACTGTAAGCCACCTTTTCCCTCATAGATGAGGGTTTCCGCCTCCGCGCCTGCCATGATCGGGAAGCAGAGCGTACTTGCCAGGGCCGCGTGAAGGGCGATGAAGAGTTTCGTATGGCGGAAGACGGAATAATACACGAGGAAG
The DNA here is from genome assembly GCA_031284185.1 of Accumulibacter sp. Classification (GTDB taxonomy): domain Bacteria; phylum Pseudomonadota; class Gammaproteobacteria; order Burkholderiales; family Rhodocyclaceae; genus Propionivibrio. The sequence goes on from JAITAJ010000103.1 coordinate 1,500, forward strand.
CTCCTTATTCAATCGATGAAGGGCAAGGGATGGAAAGATGTGTGGTTTTGCCGCGTGGAAGCGCTCCTCCGGTCAAGTACGGGGAGGCGTGGGAGATCAAGGAGGCGGGGGCGGCGAGCCGCGGCCTTCTCGCTGTGCGAAAAAGCCGGGAATCCGAAACGGGGAAACGCGCCGCAATGCGGGCGCGGACAACTGAACTGGCGGGGAACCGACCGAAGGCGAAGCCTTCGCCGGGATGACTACTGTTTTTTGTTCTCTGTCTTCTAGAAGAGGACGCCGAGCAACTCGTCTGCCCGCTCTGTCCTCTGTTCTCTGTCTTCTGTATACTGAACCGCTTGCTTGCTTGCTTGCTTGCTTGCTTGCTTGCTTGCTTGCTTGCTTGCTTGCTTGCTTGCTTGCTTGCTTGCTTCGGCGATTATGCTGGCATAATTCATGGGGTCTGTCTTATCCTTTTTCTTTTCTTTTCGGAACTTCGTTTTTTTCGCCTTCTGATTCGAGGCGGTAGTGAATTTATCACATTCCACCGAGCAAATCCAGAGTTCAGCGGGCAGATATTTCAGAAGGCAGATGGACCTGGGCGCTTCGCGCCGAGCGCGATGGAAAAACCAGGCTCTCGGTTTCCCGCCCCACTTCGGCGCGAAGCGCCCAGGCTCATCTGTTTTCTGTCCTCTCGAACCGCTGTCCCCTGAACCCGAGCGCCCGGTTTTCTGTCCTCTGGACGGCGCGAAGCGCCGCAAGCTCACCTGTCTTCTGTCCTCTCAAACCGCTGTCTTCTGAACCCTGTCCTCTCGAACCGCTGTCCCCTGAACCCGAGCGCCCGGTTTTTCCACCCCTCCCGGCGCGACAGCGCCGCAAGCTCACCTGTCTTCTGTCCTCTCAAACCGCTGTCCTCTGAACCCTGTCCTCTCTAATCGCTGTCTTCTGAAATCTGCCCCTGGTACCAATCACGGATGATCCGGGCGTACATCTTTTCGACGGTCAATAGCTGCGTGATGGAGCACCATTCGTCGACCTTGTGCGCCAGCGCGGGTTCGCCGGGGCCGAGGATGACGATGGGTATGCCGCCGAGTGTTTGCCGCACACTCGCCGCGTCCGTGAAAAAGGCGACGGTTTCGATTCCGACGGTATCCCCGAGGAGATCGCCGCAAATGCCACGGACACGCTTTACCCACGGAAGCTCCGGGTCGGTCCACACCGGCTCCAGATCGACAGTCACTTCCAGCGCCGCTTCGTTGCGAACGATGTTTTCGATGTCTCCGAGAATCTCCACGGATTTTTGCCCCGGCACCGTCCGTATGTCTATCGTGAGCAGCGCGCTGTCCGGGACCGAATTGCTGTTGATCCCGGCGTGAAGCGTCGAAACGACGAATGTCCCGGTTCCCAGATACGGGTGGCTCACATCGGGAAGCCTGTAATCGAGCAGCCTGTTGGCGACGGGCAGCATTTTCGCCAGCGCGTTCTCGCCCTTTTCCGGCATACTTGCGTGGGCGGCGACGCCGCGCGTCCGCAAATCGAGCCAGAACGCGCCCCGATGCCCGACGAGCGGGCGGGCGTTCGTGGGTTCGGCGATGATCGCCACGGCGGCTGAAGACGCGGCGATCGCTTTTTTTGCCACCCTGGAGCCAAGGCAGCCATGTTCCTCGCCGCCGTAGATGTGCAGAATCAGCTCGCGGTCCTCGATGAGCGGCGCCGCTTCCAGCGCGGCCGAGACGAAGGCGGCCAGGCCGCTCTTCATGTCGACGGCCCCCCGCCCGTAGAGACGATCGCCGCGTATCTCCGCGGCAAAGGGCGGAATGCTCCACGACGAGGCGGCAACCGGGACGGTATCGATGTGCCCGCCGAAAAACAGCGCTTCGCCCTTCGCGCCTTCGTTCAGGACGGCGTAGAGATTGCAGGCGTCCATCCTCCGATCCGCCGGGAGGTAGTCCTCGAAATGGCATGAAAAACCCGCCGGTTCGAGCAGATCGGCCAGGAAACGCAGCGCTTGCCTCTCACCCGCGGCGCAGGTGTCCATGCGGACGAGGTGTTGCAAGAGTTCGACAGTATCCATGAGGTTCGTATTTCTCCCTTGGCGCGCCGCGGCCCGGAAAGAAAATCAGCCGAAATAGGCTTCCCGTACCGCTTCGTCGTCCCTCAGATCGCGCGCATTGCCGCGCGCGACGATGCGTCCTTGCGAGAGCACGTAACCGTAACTCGAAATGGCGAGCGTCTGCCGCACATTCTGCTCGACGAGGAAAACCGACGTTCCGGCTTCGCCTATCCGCCGTATGATACGAAAATTATCACTGACGAGCACCGGCGAAAGGCCCAGCGAGGGTTCGTCGATGATCAGAAGCCGCGGGGAAGGCATGAGTCCGCGCCCGATCGAGACCATCGCCTGCTCGCCCCCGGACATCGTGCCGGCAAGCTGGGCGCGGCGCTCTTGCAGACGCGGAAACAGCGCATAGACTTCGGCCATTTTCTTTCGGATCCTTTCGGTCGAAGGTTCCTGATAGGCGCCCATATAGAGGTTTTCCTCGACCGTCATTTTCGGAAAGATGCGCCGCCCTTCGGGGATGCAGGCGATTCCGCGCCCGATGATTTCGTGCGGCTGAAGGCCCGCGATATTTTCTCCTTCAAAGAAAATTTCGCCCGCGCGGGGTTTCAACAGGCCGAGAAGCACCTTGATCAGCGTGCTCTTCCCGGCGCCGTTCGCGCCGAGCAGGCAAGTGATTCTGCCGGGTTCCATCGTGAGGCTGACATCGCTCAGAACGTCGGCCTTCCCGTAGGCGGCGCTGATGTGGTTCAGGGTCAGGGCTTGTCGCATCAGACTTCATCCTCCGTGACTTCCCGGCCGAGGTAGGCTTCCTGAACCAGAGGATTTCCCACGATGCTCCGGTAGGTGCCGTCGCAGAGCTTTTCACCGAAGTTGAGCACGGCGCAGCGCGTCGTCACCTTGCCGATGATCCCCATTTCGTGCTCGATGAGCACGATGGTCAGGCGGCGTTCGTCGGACTTCATCGAGAGAATCTCGTCCATGAGTTGATTCGTCTCGTCGTGCGTCATCCCGGCGGAGGGTTCGTCGAGGAAGAGCAGCTTCGGCTTGCCGATCAGGGCGCGGCAGATTTCGATGCGCCGCCTGTCGATCATGCTCAGATCGGCGACCGGCCTGTGAATGCTGCCGACGAGGGCGGGGTTGAGCAGCCGGATCAATTCGACCGCCTTCTCGATCTCTTCCGCGCAGGTCTTGTGAAAAGCCCTGCGGCGGAAGATGTTGCCGCAGATCCCGAGATCGCGCGTCTTGAAATTGCCGAGCATGATGTTGTCGAAAATGGAAAGTTCGAGGCACAGCCGGGAACGCTGAAATGTCCGAGAGATGCCCGCCTCGAAGATCGCTTGCGGCGAAAACCCCGTGATGTCCCAGCCGTCGAAAACGACCTGCCCGCCCGTGGGCCGGTAGATTCCCGTGACGACGTTGAAAAAGGTCGTTTTCCCCGATCCGTTCGGCCCGACGAGGCCGAGGATGTCGCCTTCATCGATGTCGAGATCGAGTCGGTCGAGCGCCGTCAGACCGCCGAACCGCATCGTCAGCCCTCTGCACGAGAAGAGGTGCCTGTTCACAACGGACCTCCCGCGATGTACCTCCTCGGCTTGCGCGGAAGCAGGCCGGACGGCCGGAACACGATCATCATCAGCACCATCGCCGAATAGATGAGATAACGGTATTCCTGGATGATCTGGAACTTTTCCGGGATGACGACCATGAAGGCCGTCGCGGCGATCACCCCCCAGAGGCTTCCGATGCCGCCCAGAAGCAGGATCGACAGGAAGAGCAGCGAATCCGAGAAAGTGAAGTTCGAGGGGTTGATGTAGGAGAGCATCATCGAATAGAGCGCGCCGGCGACGCCGATGACGAAATTTCCCATCGTGAACGCCGTGATTTTCCAGCGCGTGACGCTGATGCCGAAGCAGGCGGCCGCCGTTTCGTCGATCCGCACGGCGTCCATGGCAAGCCCCATCCATGAGCGCTCGATCCGCTGCGCGAACGTGAAGGTCATGATGAGCAGCAGAAGACAGGCGAGGTCGTATTTGACGTAGAAGGAGTATTCGTTCCCCATGATGACGAGATCCTCGGCAAAATCGATTCCGAGAAATTTGAGCGATGGCAACGCGAGGCCCTGCGGGCCGCCAAGCCATTCGGAGACTTCGAGGAAGACTTTCAGGAGCAGCGCGAACGCCATCGTGACGAGCGCCGAATAGTGTCCCGAGGTCCGCAGCACGGGAAAGAGAAGGATGCTGCCGATCACCGCGGAGAATATCCCGCCGAGCAGCAGGGTCAGCAAGGGCGGCGCCGGCGTGTTCTGAAGGAAAACCGCCGCCGTGTAGCCGCCGATCCCGAAAAAGGAGGCGCCGCTGAAGTTGATCACACCGGCGTAGCCGAGCTGCACGTTGATCCCGAGAACCGCGGCGCTGTAGACGAAAATCGTTCCGAGCAGGAAAAGCGTGTAGTGATCTTCGCGGAAAACGGCGATGATCCCCAGCGTTCCGGCGATCATCAGAGCCTGACAGGCGCGCTCGTTGGCCTGGATGAGCCGCTCGATCGCGGGGAGCGCGCCGAACGAGACGAGCGCGATGACGCCGCCGACGCCGAGCAGCACATACGCCGCGATCGACCACTCATCCTCGGCGCCGAAAAAAAGGGTCAGGTAGGCGAACAGGGCCAGCGCGAGACCCGCGCAACGAAAGAAATCTTTCGTATTCCGCATGATCACACCCTCTGGCTCTGGCGTTCGGAAAGAATGCCGGTCGGGAAAATCGCCATCAGGACGATGACGACGCCGAAGGCGAAAACATCCTTGTACGCGCTTGAGAAAGGCATTGCGACGGTTCCGAACACCTGCAGGAAGGCGAAGACGAAACCGCCGAGAATCGCGCCGTAGATATTTCCGAGACCGCCGATGACTGCCGAACTGAAGCCGATCACGCCGAGAAGGAGGCCGAGGTTGAAGTTGATTTCGTTGTAGTAGAGGCCGTTCATCAGGCCGGCGAAAGCCGCGACCGCCGAACCGATCGCAAAGGTCAACAGAACGATGAACGGAAAGTCGACGCCCATGATCTGCGCCGCTTCGGCGTCCTGCGCGACGGCGCGTATCGCCATGCCGAGGCGCGTGTGGTTTATCAGCAGGGCGACGCCGACGATGAGCAGACCGCCCGCGATGAAGAGCGCGATGTTGTCGAAACGCAGGAGCGCGCCGCCGAATTTCCAGCTCCAGTCCGGCAAGAGCCGGGGAAAGGGTTTGGGGTTCGAGCCGTCGGGAAAGAAGAGCCGGACGGCTTCACGCATGACCGTGCCGAGCATCATCGTCGCCAGCAGGGTGTTCAGGGCCGGCGCGGAACGGAGCGGCATGATGACGAAGCGCGAAACGAGCATCCCGAAACCCGCGACGAAAGCCATTCCCGCGAAAGAAACGAAAAGCGTGACGAGCCAGACCGGCATGCCCGGACTGAGGTACATGCAGAGCAGGTAGAAACTCAGCCCCGCGAAAGCGCCGACCATCACCGAGTCGCCGTGCGAAAAAACGATGACGTCGAGGACACCGAAGAAGAGCGTGAAGCCGACGGCGACGAGCGCGTACATCATGCCCAACATGCACCCGTTGATGAAAAATTGCAGGAGAAGGGAGATGTCCATGCTCCCGAACCTTTCTCGGAAAAAAACCGGATTCGTCTCCCCGCCCAGGGCCGGGGAGACGAGATTTTATCGTTTGACTTTCACCAGCGAGCGTTTTCCAGACGCATACTCGCTGTCTTCCCAGATCGTCCATTGACCATCCTGCACGACATATTTCGTCATGAGCGGAATGGCGTTCTGGCCGTGTTCGTCGTAAGTGACCCTGCCGATCAGCGTGTCGTCGTCCTCGATCCGGCCCAATGCGGTGATGAGCGCCTTGCGGCTAGGCCCCACTTTTTCGATCGTGTCGATGATCTGCTTCATGCTGGCGAACGCGAATATTCCGAGCGCTTCGGCCGGCTGGGCGTAGCCCTGTCTGGCGTAGGCTTCGGTGAACGCCTTGCCGCCCGCGAGTTTCTCGACCGGCGCGCCGTCGAGAAAGCTCAGGGTTCCTTCGGCAAGCTCGGCGCCGACGCCCGAAATATAGGCGTCCGACTTGATGCCGGAGGTGCCCTCGAATTGCAGCTCGAGGTCGAGCTTGTCCATTTGCGAGCGGATGCGGACACCCAGCGGAGTCAATCCGCCGAAATACAGCACCTCGGCGCCCAGCGCCTTGATCTTGGTCAGTTCGGTCGTGAAGTCCTGCTGTTCGGAGGTCACGCCGAAGATACCGAGCGCTTCGCCGCCCTGCTCGGTCAGGAACTTGACGAAAAAGTCCTTGTGCGCCTTGCCGTAGTCGGTCGTGTCGTGAATGATCGCAAACTTCTCGTAGCCCTGCGAGCGCATGAAAGCCGACGCGACCTTGTTCTGATATTCCTGCGTGCCGATCGTGCGGAAGATTTCGGGGTAGTCGTTGCCGTAAGTGATCTTCGGTTCGACCGCGCCCCAGACGATGACCGGCATCTTGAAACGGTGGTAGATGTCGACCGTGCCGAGCGCCACCGCGGAACAGTAGTGCGTCGCCGCGCCGATGATCCTGGCGTCGGACGCCATTTTCGTCGCGACCTGCACGCCGATGTTGGCCTTGCATTCGTCGTCGAGCGCGACGAGTTCATACTGGTACTTCGACTTCGGGTCGGCATTTTGCAGCCTGACCGCCAGATCGGCCGAATTCCGCGCGCCCAGCCCGACGGCGCTGTTTCCGCCGGTCAGGGGACCGATGTAACCCACCTTGACGACTTCCTTCGCCGCAACCGGCGCGGCCCCGAGAACGGCGGCCAGACAAAGCGCACCCCCCAAACCTGACCAGCGAGCCTTATTCATCCGCATTTCAAGCCTCTCTCAAGATATGAACGATGGCAGGGAGTAGCAATTTCCATGCCTGATACGGCTTCGCGCCGGTTCGAGCCATCGCCTCGCCGTGCCGCTTGCGCCGTGAAGCGGCGCGCCGCAAGTCCCGCGAGTGAATGGGAAATGGCGGGGCGGGGCCGAAAAGAACCGCCGAATCAGGCAGCGCTCGTGAAAGCGAACGCCTCGGCGCGAACCGGAGAGGATACCGCCTTTCCGCCTTCCTTTCATCCGGCACTGCTCCACGCGAGGGAGAGAGTGGCCGCGGTCTTCGCGCGATCGTCCCGCGAGCGGACAGGAACAGCGTGCCGCCCAATACCGTCGCCGGCGCCAAGCGCGCTCACGCCTTCCGTCGACAGGCCGGAAGGCCCGCCTCGACCGTTTCCTTCGTCTGGATGGGAAAGAGTCCGCGGACGTCGCGGCTGCCATACGCGACGTCCCGCGCCCATGAAAAGGCGATCGAACCTTCTTCCATGAAGATCGTCGCGGCCGGTCACGCACTGATGGAGGGCATCATGCACCATCGTGGACGGAATCTGGATGAAATCGGCGCGGGCGGCGGCGGGAAGGCTGCCTCGCATTCGTTCCGGTCCGGCGGCAGCGCCGCTTGCGGGAAGGCCGCCGGGTGTCGATGTGCCGGACGACATTCTGAAGAACAGGTCTTCCTTGGGGGAGAAAAAGCGTTCCATCCCCCAGGCTCTCGAAGAAATTCAATGAATCATGCGTCTGGGTAGGGACGGCGGCCTGGCGGCTCGACCGGAAACGATGCCTCGGCAAACGACGAAATGACGCTCGATACTCAGGTCATGGCCTTCCTTTGCCGTCCCGCGCGGAGCGCGTCTGCCGGCATGCCGCGTCGATCAGGTGGCGGGCGATGCTGGCCTGGTCGGGAAGCGGAGGCACCGCGTCGCGGGGAAACCAGCTCGCGGCCTCGATCTCGACGGGATCGGGCGTAATCTCGCCACCGGCGTAGTCGGCAAAGAAGGCGATCATCAAGGAATTGGGGAAGGGCCACGGCTGACTGCGGAAGTAGCGCATATTGGCGATCTCGATGCCCACTTCCTCGCGTACCTCGCGGACGGCGCACTGTTCGACGGTTTCGCCGGCCTCGACGAAGCCCGCCAGCGCGCTGAACACTCCGGGACGGAAATGCGGGCTGCGCGCCAGCAGCAGTTCGTCGCCGCGTTCGACCAGGACCATCACCGCCGGCGAGATGCGCGGATAGGCCAACAGGCCGCAGGCCGGGCAGATCATGGCGAACTCGCCGGGTTTCTTCGTCGTCGGCGTGCCGCAGTGGCCGCAAAAACGATGATTCTTCTGCCAGTCCAGGAGTTCGCTGGCGCGTCCGGCCAGCGCGAAAGCCTCGGCGCCGGCGAGTCCATGCAGCGGACGCAGCAAGGCCAGCTCGCCGGAGACGGAGGCATGGACGGCAGGAGGCTCGATCTCGGCGGCATGGCAGGGCCGCCCCTGCCAGTCGCCGATGCGCAGCGCCATCGCGGGATTACCGAAATCGGCGGCGCGACCGAACGGAAAGGTCTTGCCGGCCGGCCCCCCATCCACGACGAAAAACTGATTCTTGCAGCGCAACAGCCAATAGGAAGCCTCGTCCATGGTTTCGATCCCTAGAACTGTATCGTTTCGGCGAAAGACAGCGCCTTCATCTGCGCCTGATTGAAAGTGTCGGACGAAAGGCCGAGCATGCCGGCCTGGGTGGCGATGGCTTCGCCATCCTCGCCTTCGCAGGCAATCGCCAGATCGAGGAAGGGGCCATAGACGCCGCCGCGCCCGAGCAGCGCGTCGCAGATCGTTTCGGGCAGGCTCATCGTTTCGAGCACCTTGCCCGTGGGGAGGCCGAGCAAGGTTTCGAGCATCGAGAACGCGCCGGTGATGAACAGATTGTCGTACTCGTTCCTGTCCACAAGCCCCTGGCCGAGAATTTCCATCAGGCGGGCGCGGTACAGCGCCGTATGCATCTGAGCCTGCGCCGCCGGGTCCTTGCTGGCCGTGGCCAACAGCAAGGAGAGCCATTTGTTGAGCTTGTCGTAACCGAGGATGCTTACCGCGTGACGGAAGGACTGTATCTCGCAGGACAAGCCGAATCCGGCGGAATTGATGTAGCGCAGCAATTTGTAGGAGAGCGTCACGTCCTGTTTCAGCGCGGTCTCGATTTCCCTGATTTCGGCATTCTTTCGCACCAGGTTCATGATCTGGATGATCTGCGCCTGGGCGGGATTGATCGCCTTGGCCTGCGCGCCGGAGGATTGCTTGAAGAACCAGCTCGCGGCGGCGTTGAGGCCGGCATTCAGGCAATCCTGAAAGCCTTGCCGGTCGGGAACGTTGAAGGCCACGCCGATCCCGTGAGGCTGTGTCTGCGCGGCGAGGCTCTTCATCCGGGGCGGCGGGAAGCGCTTCGCGTCCAGACCGATGAAACGGAAGGCGACGCCGGACGAGAAGGCGGTCTCGGCATGTTCGTCGATCATCAGGCACAGCGCTGCCTGAGTGGATTGCAGCGTTGAAACCAGATTCGCCGCGTCCGGGGCGGCAAACGCCGCGCCCGGCAATTCAAAAGTGACGTTGGACGGCGCGTTCCATTCGAGCAATCCCCTGTCCCAAGGCGTTTCCCCGCAGTTGATGAACACCGGCTTTCCATCCACCGGCCAGTCGGCAGCCAAGGACCGCAGCGCGCCCGCCGCGTCGCGCGGCGTCGCGCCGTTCAGCAGATGCAGGTTGAGGCGGTTGGCAAGAATCCGGTTCTGGCGGTTGATCAGGGGCTGATGGGAAATGAATATATCGGGCATGACGGTTACCTGAAGAGTATTCAATCGGTTTTGCCACGGGCGCTCCGACCCGCTTTCGCATCCCCGGTGAATCCGAACACACGAGTCTGAATTCCTTCTCGGCAACCCGCATTGTCCGCCAAAATCGCCCGGAACGGTGCCGAGGATGGTTTTTCCCGGAAATGCGCCATCCGGCTGACCGTGATCGCAAAACCCACGGCGTTTTCGTGGAGCGATTCCGTTAAAATCCGCGTATGCAAACATTGTTCATCGCCGGGCGCGGCAATATCGCGCGGCGGCGCTGCCCCGTGGCCGGCGCCGCCCGTCGGAATCGGCGCCCGAATGCCTCTCCTGAAGTCAAGCGATCCTGATCCTATGGAAAATTTTTTTGCCACGTGTCCGCGCGGCCTGGAACCCTTGCTCTGCGAGGACATCGCCGCCGCCGGCGCGACGGATTGCAGGGTCGTGCCCGGCGGCGCGCATTTTTCCACCGACTGGCGCGGCTGTTATGCGCTCAACCTGCATTCGCGCATCGCCACGCGCGTGCTGTGGCGCGTGGCGCACGGTCGCTACGCCCGGGAGGACGACATTTACCGATTGGCGCTGGACGCGCCCTGGCCGAAATGGTTCGACGCCGACCGGACCCTGCGCGTCGACGTGGTGGCCGTCAAGAGTCCGCTGAAAAGCCTGGAATTCATCACCCTGCGCGTCAAGGACGCGGTGTGCGACCGCTTCCGCGCGGACAAGGGCGTCCGGCCGAGCGTCGATACACGCGACCCGGACGCGCGCGTACATGCCTTCCTGACCGCCGATGCCTGCACGCTGTACCTCGATACCTCGGGCGCGCCGCTTTATCAGCGCGGTCTGCGCCAGAAGACGGTGGACGCGCCGCTCAAGGAAAACCTGGCCGCCGGCATCCTGCGCCTGTCCGGCTGGCGGCCGGGCACGCCGCTGATCGATCCGATGTGCGGCAGCGGCACTTTCCTGTCCGAGGCGGCGCAGATGGCGCTCGCCATCGCGCCGGGCGCGGGCGGGCGCGGTTTCGGCTTTCAGCGTCTGCGAAACTTCCAGTTGGAGACCTGGAAAACGCTGCTCGACGCCGCCCAGGAGGCGGAGAAACCGGCGCAGCCGGCGCAAATCTGGGGCAGCGACATTTCCCCGTCCGCCGTGCGCGCCGCGCTCGCCAACCTCGACCGGGCCGGTCTGCTGCCCGCGGTCACGCTCTCCGCGGGCGACATTCTGGAAATCGACGCGCCGGCGCCGACCGGCATCCTGGTGGCCAATCCGCCCTACGGCGAGCGCCTGTCGGATCAGGAGGAGCTGGCGGCCTTCTATCCCCGGCTCGGCGGCGCGCTGAAGCGCAAGTTTGCCGGCTGGAACTGTTTTCTGCTCACGTCCGACCCGCGCTTGCCGAAGCTGAAGCGTCTTGTGCCCGGCAGAAAGACTCCGCTCTACAACGGCGCGATCGAATGCCGCCTGTTTGGATTCACGATGGTCGCCGGAAGCAATCGACGCGCCGCGAGAGGCTGACGGATTCAATGCTTCCGCTCGAGGTGGAGCGGCAGCCGCTCTGCGGTTCGCGCCGATCCATTTCCTGCCGTCCGTGCCCCATGCGTGGCGCGCTCGCTCGGAGTCCTGATCGCAGCCCCGTATCGGGGCTTGAACAGTTTTCTTGAAATCTATGTAAACATATGCTAATCTATCTAAAATGGAGAGGATATTAAGCATAGGCGAGGCGGCGAAGTCGCTGGGAGTGTCGATCACGACGCTTCGGCGCTGGGAGGCTTGCGGGCGGATTCAGGCAGAGCATACGGCGGGCGGGCATCGCCGGTATGATCTGGCGAAGATTCGTCC
>JAITAJ010000132.1 GCA_031284185.1 Accumulibacter sp.
AGCAAAAAGCAGGCTCAAGAGTCCTATGAAATACCGGCGAACCCGAGTAGCGGGAGGCGCCTATTTTTTCACGGTCGATCTGGCCGGGCGTTCGCGGGCTTTGCTGGTCTGACCGTGGCAGCAGAGGAAAGATGACGATGTTGAGTTCAGAAGACAGAGGTCAGAGAAAACAGAGGACAGAGGACAGAGGACAGAGAAACCGATCTCTCGGTTTCCCGTCCTCACTTCGGCGGCTTCGCCGCCGCTTACTGACTGTCCTCTGTCTTCTGTCCCCTGTCTTCTGAAATGTCGGCATTTGGGGAAAGAAACGCTCTAATTCAGATTTTCTTTCTTTATCACCGGGAGTCTGAGGACTTCGATGCCTTCTTCGCGCAAGGATTTGAATTCCTTTTCACTGGCCTGTCCGTGAATCGAGCGCTCTGGCGCTTCGAGGTAGTGGATTTTTCGCGCTTCGCTGGCGAATTTCGTGCCGACATCCTCGCTGTTGGCCATGATCGCCGCCATGAGTTTCCGGTAGGTGTTCAGCAACTCACCCCCTGAATCGGCCATGACTACGCTGGCGGGGGACGGCGCGGCCCTGGGGGGCCTGGCGGGGTGGGTCAGATGGACGGCTGACGGAACCCGGCGAATCTCCAGGGAACCGCAGCTGGGACAGGAAATCAGCCCCTTCGCCAGTTGCGCGTCGAAGGCGTCGGTGGACTGGAAGTACCCTTCAAAACGATGAGCAGTGTTGCAGCTCAGATCGAAAATGATCATGCGAATCGGAATAAGGGCTGCGGACGAATGCAAAGGAGGCTCAGTGTATCAGATCGCCCGGTGATGTCCAAGGATGATTTGGCGTTACGATGGCGACGTTCTTTCTGGAGAAACGACGCATGTTTGAACGGATCGACGCGCTGCTTCGGGAATCCGGCGCCCGCTACCGGGTCATTCATCATCCCGCCGAAGGCGCTTCGGAACGGGTGGCCAAGGTGCGCGGCACGCGGGTGAGCCAGGGGGCGAAAGCCATGCTGTGCCGCGTCAAGGGGCCGCCCGGCCTGTTCGCGCTGGCCGTCCTGCCGGGCGACCGGCGGATCGATTTCAGGAAAGTGGCGCAAGCCGCCGGCGGCAGAAAGGCTTCCCTTGCCTCGCCGGAGGAAGCCATCGCCAGAACCGGCTGCGCGATCGGCGCCATTCCGCCGTTCTCGTTTTCGTCCGGCGTCCGGCTGATTGCCGATCCGCGCCTCATTTCCCGACACGAGGAAATCGCCTTCAATGCCGGGCGTCTCGATGTCTCGATCGTGCTCGACGCCGCCGATTACGCGCGCGTCGCGCAACCGCTGCTGGCCGACATCACGGCGGACGAATGAAGCGCCGGTTCCCGTCCCCGGTTTTTCCAACTCCCCCGGCGCGAAGCGCCCAAGCTAATCTGTCTTCTGTCCTCTATCTCCTGTCTTCTGTCCTCTATCTCCTATCCTCTGTCCCCTATCTCCTGTCCTCTGTCCTCTGTCCCCCTTCGGATCCTGGCGAACGCCGCCGCCATCGCGCCGGTGGGTTCCGGCTGCCTCGCCTGCCGTTGACGCGCCCTGGCGGAGAGCGGCGCGTTGTCCTTTTTCATGCCCGCGGGGAGGGCCTCGTCGGAAAGGCGCATGGAGAGCGCGATACGGCTTCGCGGCAGGTCGATTTCGAGCACCTTGACCCGAACCACGTCGCCGGCCTTGACGATTTCGCGCGGGTCCTTGACGAATCTGTCGGCAAGCGCCGAAATGTGTACCAGCCCGTCCTGATGCACGCCGATGTCGACGAAGGCGCCGAAATTGGCGACGTTGGTGACGGTGCCTTCGAGGATCATTCCCGGCCGCAAATCCTTCATGTCCTCGACGCCTTCCCTGAATACGGCGGTCTTGAACTCGGGACGCGGGTCGCGGCCCGGTTTTTCGAGTTCTCCGAGGATGTCCAGCACCGTCGGCAAGCCGAATTTTTCGTCGATGTACCTGGACGCTTGCAGCGATCTGACGAGGCGCGTGTCGCCAATGACGTCCTTGACGCCCTTCTCGATGTCGGCCAGGATGCGCTCGACCAAGGGATAGGCTTCCGGGTGCACGGCAGAGGCGTCGAGCGGGTTGTCGCCGTCATTGATGCGCAGAAAACCGGCAGCCTGCTCGAAGGTCTTTTCGCCGAGGCGGGGAACGTCGAGCAGCGTCTTGCGGTCGCGGAAGGCGCCATGCGCGTCGCGGTAGCCGACGATGTTGGCGGCGAGCGTGCCGTTGAGACCGGAAACGCGCGTGAGAAGCGGCGCGGAAGCGGTGTTCACGTCGACGCCGACGGCGTTCACGCAGTCCTCGACGACGGCATCGAGCGCGCGCGCGAGCCGGGTCTGGCTGACGTCGTGCTGGTACTGGCCGACGCCGATCGACTTGGGGTCGATCTTGACGAGTTCGGCGAGCGGGTCCTGCAAACGGCGGGCGATGGACACGGCGCCGCGCAGACTCACGTCGAGCTCCGGGAATTCGCGCGCGGCGTATTCCGAGGCCGAGTAAACCGAGGCGCCGGCCTCGGATACGACGATCTTGGCAAGACGCAGTTCCGGCGCCGATCTGATCAGTTCGGCCACGAGTCTGTCGGTTTCGCGCGAGGCGGTGCCGTTGCCGATGCTCACGAGGTCGACCTCGTGCTTTCCGGCCAGCGCGGCCAGGGTGCGCAACGCGCCGTCCCAATCGCGGCGCGGCTCGTGCGGGTAGATGGTGGCGGTCTCCAGCAGCTTGCCCGTGGCGTCGACGACGGCGACCTTGCAGCCGGTGCGGATGCCGGGATCGATGCCCATCGTCGCGCGCGGACCGGCCGGCGCGGCGAGCAGGAGATCGTGCAGGTTGGCGCCGAAGACGCGGATCGCCTCCTCTTCGGCGCGTTCGCGCAAGGCATTCATCAGGTCGAGTTCGATGCGCGTGAATACCTTGACGCGCCACGTCCAGCGCACGGTGTCGGCGAGCCACTTGTCGGCTGGACGGCCCTGGTCGGCGATGCCGAAATGTCCGGCGATACGCGCCTCGCAGGGATTCTGGAAATCATGGCCGGCCGGTTTGCCCGCTTCGTCGAGTTCGCAGTCGAGCGCCAGCGTGACTTGCAGCGCGCCTTCGTTGCGCCCGCGGAAGAGCGCGAGGGCGCGATGCGAGGGAATGACGCCGAGCGGCTCGGTATAGTCGAAATAGTCTCGAAACTTGGCGCTTTCGCTTTCCTTGCCTTCGACGACGGTCGATCCGAGCACGCCGTGCTCGCCGAGATATTGGCGCAGCCAGCCGAGCAGCGCGGCATCTTCCGAGAACAGTTCCATGAGAATCTGGCGGGCGCCGTCGAGCGCGGCCTTGACGTCGGCGAATCCGGCGTCGGCGTCGAGGTATTTCCCGGCCTCCGTTTCCGGCGTCAGCGTCGGGTCCGCGAGCAGCGCCTCGGCGAGCGGGAGAAGGCCCGCCTCGCGGGCGATTTGCGCCTTGGTGCGGCGCTTGGGCTTGTACGGCAGATAGAGGTCTTCGAGGCGCTGCTTGGTTTCGGCGGCGCCGATCTGCGCGGCCAGCTCGTCGGTCAGTTTTCCCTGTTCGCCGATCGAGGCGAGTATCGCGCCGCGCCGTTCCTCCAGCTCGCGCAGGTAGCTCAAGCGCTCGTCGAGCGTGCGCAACTGCGTGTCGTCGAGCCCGCCGGTGGCTTCCTTGCGGTAACGGGCAATGAAAGGTACAGTGGCCCCTTCGTCGAGCAATCCCACGGCAGCGGCAGCCTGGGGTGGGGCGCAGCCGATTTCCTCGGCGATTTTTTGGATGATGCCAAGTTCTGCGATGGATGCCATCGATGTTTCAATCCTGCGAAAAAAGGATGGACACTACGCAATCGGACGGGAAAACTCAAGTCCCGCCCGGATACGGCGCGTGTGTTGCAGGGCCGGGTACATTCTGTTTAAATATTCGTAGTCTTCAATCCAAGGAACCCTCATGAAAGTTGATATCGATCGTTTTGGTGTGAAGAACGTCCAGGTGGATCCCGACACGCTGTTTACCTTCCCGAATGGAATGGCGGGATTTGAAAACTTCAAGCATTTCAAACTGTTTCATGAAGAAGGCGGCGGAACGGTATTCTGGTTGCAGTCGGTCGAAGATTCCAAGGTGACCTTCCCCGTGGTGGCGCCCGACTCGCTGGACATCGCCTATGAGATCGAGCTGTCCGACGAGGACTGCGCGTTGCTGGAGATGAAGGACGCGACGGATGTGGCCGTCGCCGTGGTCGTCTATCGTGACGCGACGGAAGGCAATCAGGTTGCCGCCAATACCCATTCTCCGGTGATTCTCAACATCAGGACGCGCATCGGTATGCAGAAGATTCTGCACGAAGTGCATCCGGGTGTGATATTTCGGGCGCGTTGAGGGCCTGGCGCGCGCTGCCCTGGCCGGTCGGCGGGGTGTTTCGTTCCGCTCCGTGATCGCGGGCAAAAACCACGGCTTCCCGGGTCGCCTGTTGAAGAGCGGGCGTCGCGGGAAAATTCCAGTAGCTCGCGTGCAGAGGCAGCGGGGCGAGCGGCAGGGTCGTTTCCAGGATACGTATCCGGTTGCCCGGCATGAGTCGTTCGGCCACGCGGCGGGGCAGCGTGGCGACGCCGAAACCGCTCTCGGCGAGCAGGACGAGCGCCGAGATCGACGATACGGTATGCACGTGCTTGTTGTCGGCGCCCGCCGCCCGGAGCGCGTTGATCAGATCGACGTGCGGGAAGGAGCCGCGCTGGAAGGTCAGGATGTCATGGCGCAGCAAGGCGTCGAGTTCGAGCGGGATCGGCGCGATCGTCCGCGTGCCGATGAAAACCATTTCCAATGGCTCCAGCGGTTCGCTGATGAGCCCTTCTTCCTGCACGGGCAGCGCCGAAAAGACGATGTCCAGCGCGCCGCGCCGGAGCCGTTCGACGAGATTCAGACTCGTTTCGATCGTCAGTTCAAAATTGATGAGCGGTGATGAGCGCTTCAGCGTGTCGACCACCGGGATCAGCCAGGTATGAAGAACGCTTTCGATGGCGCCGATGCGTAGCGTGAAGGCTTGCCGATCCAGCGTGCCGAATTCGCCGCGCATCTGGCTCTGGATGATGAGCAGCTTCTCGGCGTAACCCATGAACCGCGTCCCCGCGTCGCTCAGGCGGAAGAGCGGGTTGCGCCGGTGGATGAGTTCGATGCCCAATTCGTCCTCCAGCGCGGCAATCCGGTTCGAGATGGCCGATTGCGTCAGACAGAGTTTTTTCGCCGCCCGCGTGATGCTTCCCAGACGGGCGACCCAGACGAAGGCTTCGACGAATTTCAGATTCATGCCGTTTCTCCGCGCGATTGAAGGAATTTCGCATCGCCATCGATTTTTTCGATGGCGACCCAACGAAATATAGCGTTTGTCTCGTGTTTTGTGCTGTCTCAGGATAAAACCCTTGCTCAATCATCGATTCCGTTTGGAGAGGAGGTCAGGGATGGATTCCCCATGTTGCTCGGCTGCGAATGTTTCGTCCGCACAACCCGCACAAGCATTTCCCGGCGCGCGTGAGGCGCGTCTGGCGATCCGTCGTGGTGATTGGGTTCGCCACACCAGCGGTCTCGCGCCCAGGAACGCGCAGGCCAACCTGGCGATCCTGCCGGAAAGACTGGCGGCGGATTTCCTGCGTTTCTGCCAGCGCAACCCGAAACCCTGCCCGCTGCTGGCCGTCTCGGAACCCGGTGATCCCTTCCTGCCGACCCTCGGCGAGGATGTCGACATCCGCAGCGACGTGCCGCTGTATCGCGTCTGGCGGAATGGAAAGCTGGTCGAGGAAGTGACCGACATCAGCGCCTTCTGGCGCGACGACCTGGTGAGTTTCCTGCTCGGCTGCTCGTTTTCGTTTGAACACGCGCTGATCGATTCCGGCATCGAATTGCGTCACGTGAAGCTCGGCAGGAATGTGGCCATGTACCGGACCAGCATCGAGACGGTTCCGGCGGGGCCATTCCACGGGCCGATGGTCGTGTCGATGCGGCCGATGACGGCGGCCGACGCGATCCGTGCCGTGCAGATCACGGCGCGCGTGCCGAGGGTTCACGGCGCGCCGGTCCACCTGGGCGACCCATCGCTGATCGGCATCGCTGACGTCATGAAGCCGGACTTCGGCGAATCGGTCGAAATTCTTCCCGGCGAACTGCCCGTGTTCTGGGCTTGCGGCGTGACCCCGCAGTCCGTGGTGATGGCGGCGACGCCGGAGTTCTGCATCACGCATGCGCCGGGTTACATGCTGATCACGGATCTGCTCAACACCGATCTGGCGCTGGCCTGAAACGGCTTCGACCGGATATTTCCACATCCTATGGAAACGACCGATTCCTTGGACGCGCTCCGTCTCCTCCCGCTCGGCGACGCGGCCTGGACCGTCGAGTTCGGCGCGCGCATCGACCCGGCCCTGCACGGGCGCGTGCTCGGTCTGCTCGAAGCGGCGGAGCGGATTCGCAAGGAAGACGCCTTCGCCGGCATCGTCGACCTGGTTCCCACCTTCCGCTCGCTGACCGTCTGCTACGATCCCCTCCTGTGCGACGGCGAGCGCCTCGGCCAGACCCTGCTTTCGCTGGCGCGGACGACGGGCGCGGTGCGGCGCGACGGGCGGCACTGGCATCTTCCCGTCTGTTTCGACGATGATTTCGCGCCCGACCTCGACGACCTGGCGCAGACCAAGGGCCTCTCCCGCGAGACGGTGATCGAACGCCTGCTCGGCGCGACTTTCCGGGTATACATGATCGGTTTCATGCCGGGTTTCCCGTACATGGGCGGGCTGCCGGAAGCGCTCGAAATGCCGCGCCTCAAGTCGCCGCGCAAGGCCGTGCCGGCGCGTTCGCTGGCCGTTGCCGGCGCGATGTGCGCGGTTTATCCGTGGGAAAGTCCCGGCGGCTGGCGCCTGCTCGGGCGGACGCCGATTCCCCTGTTCTCGGCTCGGGACGCGCTTTCTCCGGCGCTGCTCACGTCGGGCGACCGGGTGAGCTGGCGCGCCGTCGGACGCGATGAGTTCACCGATCTGGAGGCCGCCGCGTCGTCCGGCGGCTTGAAGCGCGACAGCCTGCTCATCGGGGAGAATCCGTCATGAACGGTCTGGTCGAGATAAGCGATCCCGGGATTGCCAACAGCCTCCAGGATCTCGGGCGGGTCGGCTACCGGCACATGGGAATCGCCGTCTCGGGCTGCCTGGACCCGCTTCTCGCCCGGTGCGCCAACGCCCTCGTCGGCAATCCGTCCGGGTGCGCCTGCATCGAAGTGCGCGCCGCCGGACCGGCCTTGACCGTCCGTCAGGGACGTGTCCGCGTCGCGTTGACCGGGGCCTTGACCGCCACGCTGGTCCGTTCCGGGGGGGATGAGCGGGACGTTCCGCCGTGGCAAAGCGTTTCTCTCGATCCGGGTGACGCGCTGCGCGTCGGTTTTGCGGCCGGCGGCGCCGCCTATGTGGCGATTTCGGGAGGCTTCGAGACGCCGTTGCAGCTCGGCAGCCGCTCGACCTACCGTCGCGCCGAGATCGGCGAGCCGGTCGCGCTCGGCATGCGGATTCCCTGCGCGGCCCTGCCGCACAAGGGAGCGCACGAATATTCCGCATGTCCCTGGCGGCATGACGAAGGCCCGATCCGGGTCATGCTCGGGCCGCAGGACGATCATTTCAAGCCCGAGGCGATCGCCGTTCTGCTGAGCGGCGATTACGCGGTCACCGCGCAGAGCGACCGCATGGGCATGCGTCTCGAAGGCCCGGCGCTGGCGCATCTGACGCCGGCCTCGGCGGACATCGTTTCCGACGGCACCACCCTTGGCGCGATCCAGGTGCCGGGTAACGGACTGCCGATCATCCTCTTGGCCGACTGCCAGACGGCGGGCGGCTACCCGAAGATCGCCACGGTGATCGGCGCCGACCTGCCGCGCCTCGCGCAGCTTCGTCCGGGGCAATCGATCCGCTTTCTGGCCATCGACGCGCGGGAGGCCCGACAAGCCTTGCAGGCGCTGGAAACGCGCTGGAAATGGTGGGCCTACGGCGTGGTGCATGGTATGCCGGGCGCGGAGATCGACAAGGATTGGCGGGCCGGCTGGCCGTTGTACCAGGATGGCTGGTGCCAGGATGAGTGACTCCATCTCAGGATTGCCGGTGACTCTGCCGAAGCCGTCCGCCGCGTTGCCGGCGTCATCCGCGGCCCGTCTTCGCGCCACCAATGATTTAGAACGGAACGAGGAAGGAGTCGATGATGCAGCGCTTGAATCTCAATTCGGACCTTGGCGAGAGTTTCGGTCCCTGGAAAATGGGCAGCGATGCGGCGATGTTGCGCATCGTCGATTCGGCCAACGTCGCCTGCGGCTATCATGCCGGCGATCCGTCGGTCATGCTCGAGACCGTGGCCCTGGCGCGAGGCATCGGGGTAAGCGTGGGCGCGCACCCCGGTTTCCCGGACCTGCAAGGCTTCGGGCGGCGGCGGATGGATATTCCGGCGGACGAACTCGAAGCCATGCTGATCTGCCAGATCGGCGCGCTCGATGCCTGCTGCCGGGCGCAAGGCACACACCTCACCCACGTCAAGGCGCACGGCGCGCTTTACAACATCGCGGGCACCGACCGCAAGGTGGCGGACGTGATCGTGCGGGCCGTGTGGCGGGTCGATCCGAAACTGATCCTGCTCGCGGCGGCGGCTTCGCATTCGGTGCTGGCCGCGCGGGAACGGGGTCTGCCGGTCGTCGAGGAAATCTTCGCCGACCGCGCCTATCTGGATGACGGTAACCTGGTGCCGCGCGGCCAGCCCGGCGCGATGATCCACGGCGCAGAGGCCAGCCTGGCGCACGTTCTGCGCATGGTCGAGGAGCAGGCGCTGGTGTCGATCAATGGCAAACGCATTCCGGTCAAGCCGCAGAGCATCTGCGTGCACGGCGACAATGCCGAAGCGGTGGCGACGGCGCAGGCTCTGCGCGATGGATTGACCAAGGCGGGTCATATCCTGGCGACGATTCCCGAGGTGAGCCGCGATTCCGGTAAGTAAGGCACCAGAAAGGGGCAGCCATGCGCCGCGGCTCACAAAAATGGTGCCGCCTCGATGGGATGTCATGAGGCGGAAGTCATGGATTTTGCCGTGCCGTGAGGCTCGCCCGGTCTTTGGCGTGGACTCGTGTCGAACCTCGCTTCATCGAAGCGGGTCGTGTCGCTGGCACGATCCATGCTCTTTTTTCACGGTTTGGCGCCTGTCGATCTGGAATCGGGATGAAACCCAAGAGGAAAAATCATGGTGGATGTTCTGAAAACGCGAGATGCCCAGGGGGAGCTTCTGATCTGGACGAATGTGGAAGCGGTCTACGAAGAGGATTTCAACTGTTGGTACGACCGCGAGCACATGGAAGAGCGCGCGAGAATCCCGGGATTCATCTGGTCCCGTCGTTACCGGGCGGTCGATGACGACAAATGCCGTTATCTGGCGCTGTACCGGACGCGCGCCGTCGACGTGTTCGTGAGCGCGCCGTACCGGAAGGCTTTCGAGAATCAGACGCAGTGGTCGATCACCAATTTCGGACGGATGTTTGGCAACACGCGGCGCGTCAATGCCGTGACGCCGGTGGCCGGCAAGGGAACCGGCTCGTCTCTGGCGCTGCTCCAGCTCGGAGAGCTGTCGGTGGCGCAGCGCGTGGCACGGGAGGCGGGCGCGCTGGTCGGCGAGGAAACCGGGTTCATCGGCGCAAGGGTGCTGCTCCCCGATCCCGAGTTGTCGACCCCCTTGCCCACGAAGAGGGCCAATAATTTCATCGAACCCTTCCTGCTCGTCGAAGCGGCGACGGAAGCACTGGCCGCCCATCTGGGGCAGCGCGTCGCCCAGAAGTTCCTGATCACGTCCAACAAGGTGACGACGTTCAACCTGTTGTGGGAATTACGGTCGGAAGACCTTTGACCCGGAGCCTTGCCGATGATCGCCCGCCGCATGATTCGCACCGGCGGCTCGCGCGGCGGCGGACTCGTCGGCACTCATTCCCGGCTGGAGTCGTTTGTGTGCCGTTTCTCTGACTGATGAGCGATAGATGAAGTGAAAAGGAGATGTCATGAAATTGGGCCCCGAGTTGTTGATGGCCGCGGCGTCCGCGGCGAAATTGCAGGCCGTTCCCCCGGAAGGCTGTCATTCCCGGGAAGAGCCGATCGTCCAATTCATCGCGACGGGAGGAACCATCGCGATGAAAATCGACCCGGTCACGAAGGGAGTCGTTCCCGCGATCACGGGAGACGATCTGATGCAGAGCGTCCCGGACGCCAGCCGGTATGCCCGCATCGAAGTCAACAATTTTTCCAGGATGTCGGCCAACCACATCAATGACACGTGGTGGGCGAGGCTGACCCAAGCCGTGACGGACGCCCTGAGCCGCTCCGAGGTGGCGGGCGTGGTCATCGCGCAGGGGACGGACACCATGGAAGAGACCGCCTGGTGGCTGGATCTGACGGTCTCTTCCGAAAAGCCGGTCGTGCTCATCGGCGCGCAGCGCAATGCCTCGTCGCCGGATTTTGACGGCCCGCGCAACCTGCTCAATGCCATCCGCATTGCCGTCTGTCAGGAAGCGCGCGGCAAGGGCGTGATGGTCTCGATGAACAACCAGATCAACGCGGCGCGCAGCGTGACCAAGACGCACACGGCCAACGTCGAGACTTTCCAGGGCGGGAATTTCGGTTGGCTGGGCGAAGTCTGGGACGACAGAGTCGTCTTCTCGCGCGCGCCGCTTCGCCGCATGCATTTCTCGATCAAAAAAGGCAAGGAATGGCCGAGCGTGCACATCTTTCCGATGTACGTCGGCGCCGACGGGATGTTCATCCGCCACGCGGTGGACAACGGCACGCAGGGTATCGTCATTCAGGCGGTGGGCATGGGCAACATGAACGTCTCCATGTTCGAGGCGGTGAAATACGCGCTGGAAAGGGAGGTGCCGGTGGTGATCGCCACGCGCGTGCCCAACGGACGGACGATGCCGGTCTATGGTTTCGAGGGAGGCGGAAAGACGACTTTTGACGCCGGCGCCATCATGGCAGGTGATCTCAATCCGCAAAAGGCCAAGATATTGCTGACGCTTCTGCTGCACAACGGCATACGGGACTGCACGGCGTTGCGCGAGGTTTTCGAGCGTTAGGAGAGTGCTTGCAAGGCGTTTTTGGGGGACATGGCGGGGCATTGCGAACGGTCCGCATGAATGGTTTGGACAGGCGCGGAGTCCCGGAAGATTCATTCACGATGTATTCATCAATCTGACTTTCATCGTGAAACCAACTCCGGTTTGAAACCCCGGCCTGAAAGCCGGAGTTTCAAACCGGAGCCATTGGGGAGGGAAGAGAACCCCTTCCTCCGCCACGATCCCGTCCGCCCGCGGGCGCGTGGTCATTTCCCGAAACGCATGGAACCCGAAAACCAGCGCGAAGGCAAAAAGCCAGATGCCGACGCGGATGGCGCAGTTTTTCCTGGCCTTGGCATGGAAAGTGGCGAAAACAAGATGGAAGAATATCCCGGTGAGAACCGGAAATGCCCATAGAATCCCCCAAAGCACCCAGGTTCCATCGTTGTGCGGCGGGCTGAAAAAGAAGACGAAAACCGCCGCCGTGATGACCGCGGGATAGATTTTCTCCGCTTTCCGGGGCGGGTTTTCCAATTCTCCCTCCACTTTCCCCTCCGCGACCCGACGGCGTTTCAGCCGCCGCTGACTTTCTGTCCTCCGTCCTTCGTCTTCCGTCCGCCGATTGCCTTCCTGATTTCTTCCAGCACCCGCCAGGCGGAATCCCCGAGGCGTGTGCCGAGGCCGAAGATGGCCTCGGCGCCCGCCTCGTAGAGAAAGTCGTAGTCCTGCCTCGGGATCACGCCGCCCGCGAAGACGATGATGTCATCGGCGCCTTCCGCCTTCA
>JAITAJ010000141.1 GCA_031284185.1 Accumulibacter sp.
CGCGCTGTTCTGCCTTCTCCTGGTATTTCTTTACGGGGGTTTTGCCGCCACTTTCTATCACAGCCTGCATGACCCGTCGGCCGGCGCGCCGCTGTACGACGGCCCGATCATCCCCGACGACCGGCAAAAACCGCTCCCGTCGCGCTTCGGTCATGAAACCACGGCGATGGATGTCGTCGAGGGACTGGATTTGCGGGGGAAAATCATCGTCATCACGGGCGGGCACAGCGGCACGGGGCTGGAAGCGGTAAAGGCGCTGACTGCCGCGGGCGCGACCGTGATCGCCTTGGCCCGCGACGTGGAACGCGCCAGGGAAAACCTGCGCGGAATCGCGCGGGTGGAAATCGAAGCCGTCGATTTGCTCCAGCCGGAATCCATCGACGCCTTCGCGCAAAAATTTCTCGCATCGAACCGTCCCCTGCACGTTCTGATCAACAGCGCCGCCATCATGGGTACGCCGCTGGCCAGGGATGAGCGGGGATACGAACGCCAGTTCGCTACCAACGCGCTCGGCCACTTCGCCCTGACCCTCGGACTGCTTCCGGCGCTTGCGCGGGCAAACGGGGCGCGGATCGTGAATCTTTCCTCGCGCGGGCATCGCGTGAACGGCGTGCTTTTCGACGACATCCATTTCGAGCGCAGCGAATATTCCGGGATGCGCGCCTACGCGCAGTCGAAAACCGCCCTGATTCTCCTGACGGTCAAACTGGACGCGCTGCTGCGGGAACAGAACATCCGGGCCTATGCCGTGCATCCCGGCCCGGTTCCGTCGACGGATCTGTTTGCAGCGGGGCGCGTCGGATTTGATTCTCGCGGCGAGGTGCGGCTTGCGAGATGGCATGCCCAACTTGCGCGCGCCCTCCATGTCACGGAAGTGTTGAACTTCCTTCGCCGGCCAAGAAATGTCGGCGACCTGTACAAGACCGTGCAGCAGGGCGCGGCGACAACGGTCTGGGCCGCTGTGAGCGAGGATTTGAACGGCATCGGCGGCATTTATCTGGAAGACTGCGACATTGCTGTCGTCGTCCCGGACAACAGTCCCGCTCCCTTTGGCGTCAGGCCGTGGGCGCTGGACGAGGAAGCGGCGGAGCGCCTCTGGAGGCTTTGCGAAGAAATGACGGGCATTCGCCTGGCAATGAGGCGGGATGAACATCCCGCGTGAATCGAGATCGAGGTCGACATCATGGAATATTCCGCACTGAATTTCGCCGCGCAGGGCATGTATCTCGTGCTGGTTCTTTCCCTGCCGCCCATCGTCGTGGCCTCGGTGGTCGGCCTCCTGCTGAGCCTCTTCCAGGCGATCACCCAGTTGCAGGAGCAGACGCTGAGCTTCGGCGTCAAGCTGATCAGCGTGGGGATCACGCTCTTCATGATCTCCGACTGGTTCGGCGCGGAGATCATGAAGTTCAGCCGGGAAATCTTCGACCGTTTCCACCTCATCGTCTGAGCGGGTCACCGGGGAGGATCACGGGCATGGGCGAACTTCTGCGAACGCTGGCGCTGGAGCACCATCTCGAAGTCGCCATGCTGGGCATGCCCCGGCTCGCCCTCTTCCTTTCCATCACGCCCTTCCTGGGGGCCAGCCTGCTCTCCGGGCAGATCCGGCTGCCCATCATTCTGGCGCTCTATTTCTTCGTCCACCCCGTCCTTCTGGGGCAGTTGCCGGAAGGCACGGAGCTTCTCATCCGCAAGAACGTCCTGGAGATCGGCGGCCTGATGCTGAAGGAAGCCTTCCTGGGCTTCTTGCTTGCCTACCTGTCCAGTCTCGCGTTCTGGGCCGTGCAGAGCGCCGGATTCCTGATGGACAACCAGCGCGGCGCGAGCCAGGCCAATGTTTCCGATCCGCTGTCGGGCGAGGAGAGCAGCCCCCTGGGTTCCTTTCTTTTCCAGAGCTTCGTGTTCATTTTCTTCGCAAGCGGCGCGTTTCTCACCTTTCTCCTCCTGATTTTCCAGACCTATGTGTTCTGGCCGCCCGGCGCGTGGCTGCCCAATCTGGCCGGGGCGCAACTGCCGCTCTTCGTCGCCGGCGCGGTCTCCTGGCTGATGACCAAGATGCTGCTCCTCGCCGGCATCGTGCTCGTCGCCTCCCTGCTGGTCGATCTCGCCCTCGGCCTCATCAACCGCTTCGCCTCGCAGTTGAACGTCTATATCCTCGCCATGCCGATCAAGAGCGGCCTGGCCATGCTGATCGTGCTCGCCTCCTTCGGCGCGTTCGTCGACAGCGGCCCGGAACTGTTCGAGGAGATGACGAATACCCTTCTTTCCTTGCGGCGTTTTCTGTCATGAGCGATGAAAAGACCGAACAGCCGACCTCGAAACGTCTGCGCGACGCGCGCGAGAAAGGACAGGTCGCAAAGAGCCAGGAGATTCCCTCCGCCGCCATCGTGCTCGCGCTGCTGCTCTATTTCGTCGTGCGCGCGCAGGATGTGTTCTCCCACCTCTCCGACATGACCAACCTCTCCTTTCAGGCCATCGGCCTGCCGTGGGAGAGGGGCCTGGCTCTCCTGGTCCCGGCTGTGATCGGCGTCGCGCTCGACACGCTGCTGCCGCTCGTGTTCCTCGTGATCACCGTCTCCCTCGTCGCCAACCTGGCCCAGATCGGCTTCCTGTTTTCCATGCAGGCCGCCCTGCCGAAGCTGGAGAACCTGGATCCGAAGAAGTGGTTCAAGAAGGTCTTTTCCAAGAAGGGGCTGTTCGATCTCGCCAAGAACCTGGTCAAGGTCGTCCTGCTCGGCGTGGTGGTCTGGCGCGTGCTGGTCAACAACTGGGTGGAACTCTTCCGGATTCCGTCCAGCGACATCCGCGGGCTGTGGCGGGTCCTGGGCGGGACGGCCTGGGATCTCGCCGTGAGCGCCACGGCGGCCTTCGCCGCGCTGGCCCTGCTCGATTTCTTCTGGGAAAAGTATCAATTCACCAAGCAGAACATGATGAGCAAGGATGAAGTCAAGCGGGAGTACAAGGAAATGGAGGGCGATCCGCACATCAAGTCCCGGCGCAAGCAACTGCACATGGAGATGGCTTCCCAGAGCGCAATGGCGAACGTCCGGCGCGCCAAGGTGCTGGTCACGAATCCGACGCACTATGCCGTCGCGCTGGATTACGAGGAGGGCCGCACGCCCCTGCCGATCGTGCTCGCCAAGGGTGAGGGGCTGCTGGCGCGGCGCATGATCGAGGTTGCGAAGGAAGAGGGGATTCCCATTCTCCAGCAGGCGCCGCTCGCCCGCGCCCTGTTCGAGGAAGGGACGGAAAACGCCTATGTCCCGAAAGACCTGATCGGCCCGGTCGCGGAAGTCCTGCGCTGGCTGAAGACGCTGGAGCGCCCATGAAGACGCCTTCTCGCCCGGAAACGGAAGCCCCCTTTCCGTCCCGCGAAGTTCTCTCCCTGTGGACGGGCATCTGCGACGACCTTGCCAATGGCCGCCACGACCACGTCCGCGAACGGGAACTCCTGTTGCTCGCCAAGGACGGCGGCACGCCGCGGGCGTTCGCCCATCTCATCGAGGCATTCGGCATCATGCTGGTCAAGCAGGAAGCGCGCTCCATGCTGCGAAACTGGCTCGTCACCGAACTCCAGAAAAAGAACCGGGAACTCGAAGAAACCCGCGAACTCCTGAATCGCCGTTACCAGCATCTCAATCAGGTGGTTCTGGAAGCCTATCATCCCCGCCGGATCCTGGGTCAATCCCCGTCCA
Source organism: Accumulibacter sp. (assembly GCA_031284185.1). GTDB lineage: Bacteria > Pseudomonadota > Gammaproteobacteria > Burkholderiales > Rhodocyclaceae > Propionivibrio. The sequence continues at coordinate 3,693 of JAITAJ010000141.1, forward strand.
TGCGCCGGATTTCCGATCTCGCCATCCAGATCGCCCACCGTCCGATCAACACCATGATCCTGGGCGCGACGGGCACCGGCAAGGAAGTGGTCGCCAAGGTGATCCACTACAATTCGCCGCGGCGCGAACGCGAGTTCATCGCGGTGAATTGTTCCGCCATTCCGGAATCGCTCTTCGAGAGCGAGATGTTCGGCATCGAAAAAGGCGTGGCCACGGGCGTCGGGCAACGCCAGGGACTGCTGGAAGCCGCCAACGGCGGCACGCTCTTTCTGGATGAGCTGGCCGACATGAGCTTTTCCAGTCAATCCAAGCTCCTGCGTGTGCTCCAGGATGGCGAGCTCCGCCGGGTCGGGGGAGTGAAGACGATCAAGGTCGATCTCCTCGTCATTTCCGCGACGAGCCAGGACATCGGGAAGGCCATCGCGGAAAAGCGGTTTCGCGCCGACCTCTACTACCGTCTCAACGTGGCCGAGATCGACATGCCGCCGCTTTGCGAGCGCGGCGACGACATCCTGATCCTGTCCCGGCATTTCCTGAACCTGCATGCCCAGCGCCTGGGCCGTCCCGCGCTGTATCTGTCGTCGTCCGCGCAACGGGCGCTGCTGGCCTATGCCTGGCCGGGCAACGTCCGGGAACTGAGCAATGAAATGGAGCGCCTGGCCGCGCTCACCATCGGCACGGAGATCGTCGAGGCGGATATTTCCGCCCGGATTCGCGCCGCGTCGATGGCCTCGCCGCCGAAGGAAATGCCGATTCCTCCCACGCTCGCGGCTCCGTCGGCAAGATCGGAGAGCCTCGGGGAAACCCTTCCCCCTTCTCCCGCGCATTCCCTTCCACCCGGCGAGGAAGGCGGGATCGATCCGAAAGACCAGGGCGTAGGCGCCATCGCCAAGGTCGAGCGCCTCGCCATCGTCAAGGCGCTGGCGCAAAGCAACGGCAACAAGACCCGCGCCGCCGAAATCCTCGGCATCTCCCGCGAGGGACTGAGGAAGAAATTGAAGAAGATGGAGATCAGTGATCAGAGGACAGGGGGCAGGGGGCAGAGGACAGAGGACAGAAGATAGAGAACAGAAGACAGATGAGTTTGTCCGGCTCTGGAGAGCCGGAGAAAGGGACGTAAAACCGAGTAATGGGTTTTTCTGTCCTTTGAACCTGGGGCGGGCGGTGCGCAATACGCTCAACGGAAACTGAGGCTGTTCAAAAAAACGGCGCATACGGTGGAACAGGGCCGATCGGACGGGGTGAAACGACGAAAGGCGTGAAAAGCAAATTGACGCGGCTACCGCCCAAGATTTCAACGGCGTTTCCTTATCCGGCATCTCGGGTCGGTTCAGGCATGATGGGGTTAAGCCATATAACCATGTTGCTCAGGCCGATCTCGCGGCGCGCCATCCGGGCGAAGGCATCGGCTTCATCGCCGGCGCCATGTCGGAGAGATACGCTTCCATGCTCGATGGCACTACTGCCTCATGTATATTCTGGATAAGCTTAGATTATATCGATAGTTCTCTATGTCTTCAGGGTGCGCTAGCCTTCAGTCTCGGGTTACCTGAACGAAAAGAGGAGCATGTATGCTCAAGGAATCTCCCTGGGCCAGAAACAGTGAAGCCACGGGCGGAGGTCTTCAGCGCCAGGGGGGAGGGGCCGCCGATGACCATTGGCGTGAGAAGGAATTGAGCCTGGAGCAGGTGCTCGCCAAATATCCTGACATTTCTCCGTTCGTAATTGTCAAAATAGACGTGCAAAGGCGTGGGGTTGCATATACGCAGGCCGCCCTGGACAAAGTCGATCCCGATCTCCACATCACGAAGATCCGTAGCGACTATTGCGAAAAGGACGATCTTGCGCCGGCTTCTCTCATGCTGCGCGACGGTACCACGATTTTCACCGAAGGGAGCATGGTCGATCGCTATCGTGCCCCCTATGTGGTCGACGTCGTGGACGGTCGCGTCGTGCTCATGGACGAAGGCCGGGTCATCGAAGAAGTGGAATATTGGGAGAAGCCGGACTATTACGACAAGACGACCTCGCGCGGAATTCCCATGTGGCAGGTCGTGTCCGCCCGGCCGCAGCGCTTGACCATTCATCCAAACCAGTTTTGCGATTTCTGGAAAAAGAAAGGTTCCGGGTGCAAATTCTGCGCGATAGCCGCAACGTACAAGTCGACGGACAAACAATCGCTGCTCGATGTCGATGACATCGTCGAGACAGTGGCGGAAGCAATCAGGGAGCCGGGCCGGAACGTCAACATTTTCCTTACCGGCGGAACTCTTCTTGGCGGAGTGGAAGTGCTGGAGGAAGAGCTCGATCTGTATATGAAGATTCTCTCGGGCATCACTTCCCTGTTCGACGGGCGGAAATTTCCCAGCCAGTTGATCGGCACCGCCTTTTCCAAGGATCAGTTGCAGCGGCTTTGTGACCAGACCGGCTTGATGACGTATACGGCGGACATCGAGGTTCTGAACAAGGAACTCTTTGAATGGATTTGCCCAGGGAAAGCCGCCGTGTTCGGTTATGAAGGGTGGAAGGAGCGGCTGTATCGGGCCGTGGACGTTTTTGGCCCCGGCAACGTCAATACCGGCATCGTGGGAGGAGTGGAACTCGCGCGACCCAAAGGCTTTGCCTCCGAAGAGGAGGCCGTTGCCGCCGACGTCGCCGAGGCCGAAGTTCTGGCGGCGCATGGAATTTCCGTCGTGAGTTGTGTGTGGCGTGTGCTCAAGGGTTCGATATTCCATCGACAGAAGACGCCGTCTCTTGAATATTACGCGCTGTTGGCCAAAGGACTGGATGGCGTCCGCAGAGCCTACGGCATTTCCGTCGACATGGATGATTACCGCAGATGCGGCAATCATGCGGATACGGATCTGGGAAGGATTTGAGGAACGCGGCATGACCATAGAGTTGAGCATGGAAGCGCGGGCGGCATTGGGCGACGAAAATACGGTGAAGGTGCTCGCCAGCGTCGATGAGAAAGGAGTTCCCCATCCGGCCTTCAAGAATTCGCTGCGCCTGCGGACCGATGGCTTCATCGAATACCGCGAGTATATTGAAAGCTCCGCGACCAACCGGAACATGACCCGATCGATCTGGTTCGGAATTCTCGTGTCCATCGCCTTGCTTACGCCTGACAAGCGCAGTTTCCTGATCCGGGGCCGCGTGGCGCGCGCGATCATCGCCGGTCGCGAGTTCCGTAGGCACTATGAAGATGTCCGCCTGTGTCCCGGCGACTTTGACCTTTCCACCGTATGGCTCATCGATCCGGAATATGAACGGGAGAATACGCTCGCCAAGCGGAAAGCAGAGGAAGAGCGCGCTCATCCCCTGCTTGTCCATGTGGACAGACTGTTGACTGCCGGGCGCGGCCATTAGCGTCGCCGTGACGGATGGCCGCGGGGGAGAATCCCGACAGGGAACGGCAAGCAAGCATTTATGTTCAATGTTTTTATTCATGACGGAGTGATATGCAATGAAAATTTCGATGAAGGCGTGTGGGGTTGCCGCTGTTACCTTGGTCGCCGCGAGTCTTCTGCTTTGGCCCCTGGCGGGTTCGGCGCAGGGCGCGGGCAAGGGTAAGTACGATGGCCTGGTCATTCGCTGGGCGACGCAGCCCAGCCAGACCCAGGCCGCCATTGCCGAGGAACTGGGATTTTTCCGCGAAGAGTTTGAAAAGGATGGCATCACCGTGGACCTGCGAACCTTTGCGTCCGGGCCGCCGATAATCGAGGCTTTCGCGGCCGGCGCTCTCGATTTCGGGCAGGTAGGCAACCAGCCGACGATTCAGGCCATTGCCAATGGCATCGATATAAAAGTCCTGGGCGCGTATATGGCCTCGGACGGCAGCGCCACCGGGTTGTTGGCCAAGAACGGGGCGGGGATAGAAAAGCTGGCCGATCTCAAGGGAAAAAAGATTGGCTTTACCGTGGGAAGCGAGGCGCACCACGTACTTCTGCGCTTTCTGCAAGCGGCCAGGCTGAGTGAAGATGAGGTCAGGCTCGTGAATCTCCCCATCGGCGATATCGGTACCTCACTGGCTTCGGGAAGCGTCGATGCCGCCATTACCTGGCAGCCTTATCTTGCCGGTGTCTTGGAAGGAGGATACGCCTACCTCGTACAGACCGCCGCCGGATACATGAACGCGCCGAGCGTCGTCATCGGCAAAGGAGAGTTTCTCGAGAAATACCCCGAAGTCGTGGTCCGGCTGTTCAAGGTTCTGAATCGCTCGTATTTGTGGAGCAAGGAACACGAGGCGGAAAGTATCCGGCTGCTTTCAAAACGCACGGGCGTGGCGGAAAAATCGTACAAGGCATCCTTCGATACCCTCAGTTTTTCTCTGTATCTCGATGAGAAGCAGATCGAGTTCCTGGGAGAGACGGAAGCCTTTCTGTTGAAGCAGGGTACGATACGGCGGCCAATCGACATCAGGAAGCATATCGATACCTCGTTCATCATCGAGGCCGGAGTGTCCAAGGAATAGCCGCAAGGCCGGGTGCGCGCGTCCGCATCCGGGCAATGCCCGCGTCAAGGAGATCATCATCGGAATGGCGAGCAATGAAACAGGCGGAGCTGGTACGCCTCCGGTCCGAAAGACCATTTCAGGAAGCGATTTTGCCGCGCCCGCGCGCAAGTTCAAGAATTTGGCCTTGAGCGCTTGCGTGCCTCTGGCGATCGTGCTGCTTTGGGAATACCTGGGACGCACCGGGCAACTCAACCGTTCCATTCTTCCCTATCCATCCATGCTCGGTGAATGCCTGCGCGACATGCTGGTCAGCGGGAAGCTGCAAAAGCACTTATCAATAAGCGCTATCCGCGTCGTTCAGGGTTTTGCCATTGGCTGCGCCGCGGGGTTGGCGGCGGGGACGCTCTGCGGTTTCTCAAAACGATGGAATACGCTTCTGTCATCGATGGTCGGGCTGTTGCGCCCTATCCCCATGATCGCCTGGGTTCCATTGCTGATTCTTTGGATGGGGATCGATGAACGCTCCAAGGTGACGCTGATTGCCATTGGCACATTCTGGCCGGTGCTGCTGAACACGACGCGGGGGATTCGCCATACAGACAAAAAACTGCTTGAAGTCGGGGCAATGTTCGAGAAAAATCCTTGGCAAATGTTTTCCAAGGTCATTTTTCCGGGAGCCTTTCCGTTTATTTTCACCGGCGTCCGCCTCGGCGTGAGCAATGCCTGGTCTTGTGTCGTAACGGCGGAAGCCATAGCCGCCGCCAGCGGCGTCGGCTATATGATCATGTATGCCCGGGAACTGATGCAGCCCGATGTCCTGCTCGTGGGTGTCCTGACCATTGGCGTGGTTGGGTTGCTGCTGGAAATCCTTCTCCTGAGAGTGGAGAGACGAATTTTGAGCTGGAACGACGAGATGTCCGGAAGCGGTAATGACGGCAAATAAAAAGGGTATCGAAATCCAGGAAGTTTCCAAAACCTTCATTCTCGAAGGGAAGAGCATCCCGGCCCTGGGTCATATCGACATCTCTATCCGCAATGGCGAGTTTGTCAGTATCGTAGGCAAGAGCGGTTGTGGAAAAAGCACGCTTTTACGCATTGTCTCCGGACTTGAAAATGCCAGTACCGGGCAGGTGCTGATCGGGGATCGCAGGGTTGAGAGAGCCAGCGTCATGGCGGGGCTGGTGTTTCAGGAACCGCGCCTTTTCCCCTGGCTGACCGTGGCGCAGAACATTGAATTCGGCATCCACGGAGAACTTTCCCGTGATGAGCGCTGGCAAACCGTCCATCAGTATATTGACCTGGTCGGCTTGAACGGCTTTGCGAAAGCGTATCCCCGGCAACTGTCGGGCGGGATGCAACAGCGGGTAAGCATCGCCCGGTCTCTGATCAACAAACCCGGTGTTCTGTTGCTGGATGAGCCGTTTGGCGCTCTGGACGCCTTGACGCGGATCAACATGCAAAACGAAGTGCTGCGTATCTGGCAGTCCTATGACGCGACCATGGCCCTCGTGACGCACGACGTCGATGAGGCTATTTTTCTGAGTGATCGGATTTTCGTCATGTCCGAAAGGCCGGGAACCATCGACAGGGTGATCGACGTGGATATTCCGAGACCGCGTGAAAGAAGCGGGGCAAGGTTCATGGAAATACGGCGCGAAATATTCACGATGTTTTTTACAAACTCCGCAATCTCCATCGAATATTACATTTAGCGCGAAAGAATGGCATCCGATGCCGACGGGAACATCCCGCCGCCAGACTATCGCTGTGTGGATTCGAGAATCGGAAGATATTGGATGCGACCGGGAAGAAGTTGGTGAGAAAGTCGTACGCCGCCAGACCTTCGAGAGAGCCGGGCCGATGTATGCCTTTGCCATCCATCAGCGCACGCAATCCACGTAATAGCGGGCCTTGCCGTTCTCGATTTCCTTGACCAGGCCGTGAATGTCGGTTTCAAAGCCCGGGAACTGCTCGTTGAAATGACGAGCGAATCTGAGGTAGCGCACGATCGTCGCGTTGAAGCGCTCGCCCGGAATCAGCAGCGGAATGCCTGGCGGATATGGCGTGAGCAACATGCTGGTGATGCGCCCCTCCAGCTCGTCGATCGGCACGCGGTCGATCTCGCGGTGCGCCATCTTGGCGAAGGCGTCCGCCGGTTTCAATGCCGGCGCCATGTCGGAGAGGTACATTTCCGTGGTCAGGCGCGCCACGTCGTTGACCGCGTAGACGCCGTGGATCAAGTGACACAGATCCTTGAGGCCGATGCGCTCGTAAAGCGGATGCTTCTGCACGAATTCGGGCAGCGCCTTCCACAGCGGCTGATTCTCGTCGAAATCGTCCTTGAACTGTTGCAGCTCGGTGACCATCGTATTCCAGCGGCCCTTGGTGATGCCGATGGTGAACATGATGAAGAAGGAATACAGGCCGCACTTTTCGACAATGACGCCGTGCTCGGCCAGATACTTGGTGACGATCCCCGCCGGGATGCCGCGCTCCGAAAATTTGCCGTCGACATCGAGTCCCGGGGTGATCACCGTGGCCTTGATCGGATCGAGCATGTTGAAGCCTTCCGAGAGCTGCGAGAAGCCGTGCCAACGGTCGCCGGGCTTCAACATCCACGCCCCGCGCTCCTCGATGCCTTCCTCGGAGAGATCGTCCGGCCCCCACACCTTGAACCACCAGTCGCTTCCCCACTCCTCGGCGATCTTGCGCATCGCGCGGCGGAAATCCAGCGCCTCGGCGATCGATTCCTCGACCAGCGCCGTTCCCGACGGCTCCTCCATCATTGCCGCCGCCACGTCGCACGAAGCGATGATCGAATACTGCGGCGAGGTCGAGGTATGCATCATGTAAGCCTCGTTGAACACGTTGCGGTCGAGTTCCCGCTCCTCGGCGTTCTGCACCAGGATTTGCGAGGCCTGCGACAGGCCGGCCAGCAGCTTGTGCGTCGATTGCGTCGAAAAAACCATCGATTGCTTGCAGCGCGGACGGTCGGCGCCGATGGCGTGATAATCGCCGTAAAAATCGTGAAAGGCCGCGTGCGGCAGCCAGGCTTCGTCGAAATGCAGGGCATCGATCTTGCCGTCCAGCTCGTCCTTGATGTCCTCGACGTTATAGAGAATGCCGTCATAGGTCGACTGGGTGATCGTCAGCACGCGCGGACGGGCGTTCTTGTCGGCGGCGAACGGATTGGCGGCGATCTTTTTCTGGATGTTCTCCCAGGCGAACTCCGATTTCGGGATCGGGCCGATGATGCCGTAATTATTGCGCGTCGGCATCAGGAACACCGGCACCGCGCCGGTCATGATGATCGAATGCAGTACAGACTTGTGGCAGTTGCGGTCGACGACGACGACGTCGCCCGGCGCGACGGTGGAATGCCAGACGATCTTGTTCGAGGTGGACGTGCCGTTGGTCACGAAATACAGGTGATCGCAGTTGAAGATGCGCGCCGCGTTGCGCTCGGAGGCCGCCACCGGCCCGGTGTGATCGAGCAGCTGGCCGAGTTCCTCGACGGCGTTGCACACGTCGGCGCGCAGCATGTTCTCACCGAAGAACTGGTGGAAAATCTGGCCGACCGGCGACTTGAGAAAGGCCACGCCGCCCGAGTGGCCGGGACAGTGCCAGGAATAGGAACCATCCGCGGCATAGTGCGTGAGCGCGCGGAAGAAGGGCGGCGGCAGCGAATCGAGATAGGCTCTGGCCTCGCGTTTGATGCTGCGCGCGATGAACTCCGGCGTATCCTCGTACATGTGGATGAAACCGTGCAATTCGCGCAGCACGTCGTTCGGGATGTGGCGCGAGGTGCGCGTCTCCCCGTGCAGAAAGATCGGAATGTCGCGGTTGCGGTGACGAATCTCGGCGACGAAGGCGCGCAGCTCGGCCAGCGTTTCCTCGGGTTCCGTCGCCAGTTCCTCGTCGTCGATCGACAGGATGAAGGCGCTTGCCCGCGATTGTTGTTGGGCGAAGGAACTCAGGTCGCCGTAACTGGTGACGCCGAGGACCTCCAGACCTTCGTTCTCGATGGCCGCGGCGAGCGCGCGGATGCCGAGACCGCTGGCGTTCTCCGAGCGGAAATCCTCGTCGATGATGATGATGGGAAAGTTGAAGCGCATGACAAGCCTCTATCGGAAAATGCCCGACAACGAAAAAGCGCGTTCATGCCGAACAGGCGCTGAGCGCTTCCAGAAATGCCTGGAAACTGCGTGAACCGTTGCGCTCTGGCCGCATATGCCGAGCCACGGCTTTCGCACATTCCAGTTTGCGCAGGCCAGTGCTGAAATAGCCGGCGCGCTTTAGCACTTGTTCAAACCTTTCCCATGTGCCACCTCGTATCTCGTCTGGAATCCGATAACCGGCTTGTCGTGGAATACTTTCGGGCACACTGGGGAAGGCGCTGCGAACCGCTTGCCAGTCCCCGAAATACCAGGCTTCCAATTCTTCGACGACGATGCGGTTGATCACCTGAAAAGGCCGACCCTGTCCAG
>JAITAJ010000155.1 GCA_031284185.1 Accumulibacter sp.
CCCGGTGGTTTCCTCGCCGAATCTCGACGCCGCGGGGGGAAGAACGCTGGCCTAGATCAGAGGACAGAAGGCAGAGGACAGAAATCAGAGGACAGAAGACAGAGGACAGAAGACAGAGAAACCAGGCGCTCGGTTTTTCCCCTCCCACCCGGCGCGAAGCGCCGCAAGCTCATCTGTCATCTGTCTTCTCAAACCTCTGTCCTCTGACTCCGGGCGCTCGGTTTTTCCCCTCCCACCCGGCGCGAAGCGCCGCAAACTCATCTGTCATCTGTCTTCTCAAACCTCTGTCCTCTGACCCCGGGCGCTCGGTTTTCCCCTCTCACCCGGCGCGAAGCGCCGCAAGCTCATCTGTCATCTGTCTTCTCAAGTTTCTGTCTTCTGAATTCTGTCTTCTGAAATCTATCTTCTGTCCTCCGGCTCCCGATCCAGTTTTCCGGTGAGCGACAGGGTGAAATTTGCGCCCATGAATTTGAAATGCGGCCGGGCCTTGATGGTGACGATGAACCAGGACGGGTTGTCGGGCCGTTCCGTGATGGAGAGTCTCGCGCTGCGCAGCGGCCGGCGGCTGCGGGTGATGGGGTCGGGATTGTCCATTTCCGAGACGTACTGATTGAGCCATCTGTTGAGCTCGGCTTCGATCGTCTGCCGCGTCCGCCAGGTGCCCAGGTTCTCGCGTTGCAGTACCTTGATGTAGTGCGCCAGCCGGTTCATGATCATCATGTAGGGAAGCTGCACGCCCAGCTTGCGGCTCAGGGCGGCTTCCCGGTCTTCGGATTCGTAGACGTGGGCCGCCTGGCAGGAAGAGGCGGAGAAAAACACCGCGTTGCCTTCGCCCTTGCGCATGGCGAGGCCGACGAAGCCTTCCTCGGCAAGCTCGAATTCGCGCTGCTCGGAAAGCAACACCTCCGTGGGAATCTTTTCTTCCCGCAGCGCCATGTCGGACGGGCGGGTGGCGTAGAGCGGGAGGTTTTCCACCACGCCGCCGCCCTCCGGCCCGACGATGTTCACGCACCAGCGGTAGCGGGCGAAACTGTCCGCCATGCGCTCGGCCAGCGCGAAGGCGGTGTTGCCCCAGCACAGCGCTTCCGAATCCTCCGTGTCCTCGGTGAAGGAAAAGCGGCTCGCCGCGGACGTGGCGGGGTCGTAGGGCAGACGGAAGAGGAAGCGCGGCAGCGTGAGCGCCACGTAGCGCGCGTCCTCGGAGGCGCGAAAGCCGCGCCATTGCGCGTAGACCGGGGTTTCAAAGAGGGCGCGCAGGTCGCGGATGCCGGGGAAGTCCGCCCAGCGGGAGAGGCCGAAGAATCTCTGATGGACGCCCGCGATGAACGGCGCGTGCGCCAAGGCGGCCACCGCCGCCGCGTGGGAAAGCAGACGGATGTCGGGAGGGCTTGCGTCGAATTCGTAATTGGCGACGACCACGCCGATCGGATGCCCGCCGAATTGCCCGTATTCGGACGTATACACGTGGCGGTAGAAGCCGGAAAAGGTGATGTCGGGCGTGTCGTCGAAATCGGCGAGCAGATCGGCCTTGGAAACGCTCAGGATGGAAAGGAGGATGTTCTGGCGGAAATCGATGCGGTCGACCAGGAATTCCAGCGAGCGCCAGGAACTTTCCAGCTTGCGGAATTCCGGGTGGTGCATGACGGCGGAAAGCTGCGCGGAAATCTTTTCGTCCAGAAACGCGATCATGGCGTCGGCGGCCGCCACCACCGCCCTCGCGCCCGGACGGAACGACGGCCCGGCCATGAGCGCGAGCAGACGATCCAGCGTCGCCTTGCCCGGAGGCGTTTCTTCCCTTGTCTCAGAGTCTGACATCGATCTTGCCCTGTTGCGTGACGTCGGAATACAGGCGCACCGGGACGCTGCGGCCGCCTTCTCCCTTCAGGCGCCCGGAGATGGAAAAGGAAAGCGCCATCCGCGTCTCTTCGAGCGGTAGAAAAGTGACCTGGACATCGGCGAGCCGGGGTTCGTTGCGGCCGATGAATTCGACGATCCGGTTGCGCAGCAGCGGTTCGTCGTCGACGGAGAACCCCGCTCCGGCATGGGTGAAGTCCGGCATTCCGAATTCCGGGTCCTGCAAGGTGCTGCCTTCGCGCGAGTTCAGGAGCCGGGCGACGTAATCGCAGATCGAGCGGAGCAGGGCCTCTTCCGATTGCAGGGTTTCACGGGCATGTTCCGGGTCCCGGTTCATGAGACTCATCCGCTCGAAGAGACGCAACCGGGCCACGGATCAGCCTTTCGGGGAAAAGAGAAGGCGGATGTATCCGGCGGAGAAGAAGGCGCGGGCGGCGAGGGGCGGCGCACCGCTTTCCTGTTCGCAGGCGATGACCGAGACACGCACGTAGCCCAGATGCGGGTAGACCTGCGCCCGGCAGATCACGCTTTTTTCGATGTGCGCGTCCGTTTGCCGGGAGAATTTCCACGCGCCATGCAAGTCCACGGAAATGGCGTCGAGCCGGGTGTCGATCCCCACGTCGCGCGGGGCGAAATGCGTCTCTCCGCCCAGTGTTCCCTGATAGGGCAGGAGGACTTCCAGGCTTTTGTCCGGCAGGACGGTGAATCGTGGCGCGCCGATGCGGCCTTCGCCCGAGAGCCGGGTGTTTTGCATCGGCGTCCAGCCGGTTTCCGTTTCCATCGGTTCGGGCGGCGCCTCGACGGGTTCGGGCGGCGCCTTCGCCGGTTCGACCGGTTTGCGCGGCGCTTCCGTCCTCAGGACCGGAGTCGCGGGCGGCGTGGATGGCGCGAAGAAGATCCGCGCCACGAGGTTTCCGGCCCAATGGTTTTCCATGCGGTCGTTCAGAAAGATCAGCAGCAGACCCGCCGCGGCGAACCAGGACAGCAGCATCAAACGGAAAATCACGCGCAAGGACAGCATGACTATTCCCTCGCATAAGTGATGCGTTCCGGCACGACCGGGGCATCGGCGTTTTCATCCCACAGGAGCTGCGCCGCGCCGTCGGGCAGGAGGGGAAGGCGCAGACTCTTGACGTTGGCTTTTTCCAGAAAGGCCGTCGATTGCGGAAAATCCTGCGGCGTGAAGTCCTTTTCGCCGTACAGGAAATCCTGGACGAACGCCAGGAAATCCGGCCAATGCTGCTCCAGCGTGAAAGCGGGGAAGTCGATTTTCAGCGTGACCTTGCCGCATCGGGCCTTGTTGAAGACGAAGTATTCGTCATGCGGATAGTTGCGGTTGATCAGTTGCCAGTTTTTTTCCTGACAGGCGAGGCTCACGGTATAACCGTTCGGCCTCGATCTGGCGTCGACATTGACCAGCAGCGGCGCGGCGCGCATCCGCACCGAATGTTCCGCTTCCGGCGCCGGATGGGAACGCGCCGCCCATTCTTCGCTCACGCCGATGAAATGGAGAAAATCATCGGTGAAGGGGAAGGCGCGCCCATCCCAGACCGCGGCCACCGTGCCATCGACGCGCCGCTCCAGGAAAGCCTGGAGGGCCGTTTGCACGAAGGTCGACACGATGCCTTCCTTGCCGTACATTTTTTCCGTGTCCGTGCTGCTGAAGCGCTTGATGGGGTTGGAGAGCACCTTGCTTTCCCAGTCCCGCTGCACGGCAAGCGCCGCTTCGAGCACGATCCCGTTGCCGGCGAAATCGAGCAGACTGGCGAATATCTGCGTCTGCGGTATTTCCTCTCCCGCCGGCCCTTTCCGGGAAAAGCGGCCCAGCGCGGTTGCCAGGCGCTGCTTGGCTTCGCGGTAGGGATGCTGCTGGATGCCTTCTTGTTCCTTGCCGCTGAAGTTGGCGCGCGCGAGCGCCAGGGAGAGATCACGATTGCCCAGGTCGCGCAGGACTTCACGGACCGAATTCAGATAGAGCGTCATTGCCATGATGCCGTCGTATATCTCGCGCATGCGCTCGCGGTTGTCGGCTTCGTTCCACAGTGCCCTGAGCGCGTCCGGCATCCGGGTGCCGGCCATCAGGAGCGTGTGCCAGGCGGCGGGGTTGGCTTCGCCATGTCCTTCGATCGCAACGGCGTACATGACCTCGAAAATCGCCGCGTCCGCGAACCAGGCGGGAGACGGGTCGGCGTCCCTGAGCGGCGCCAGTTCCCGGTTCATGCGCTCCAGCAATCTGAGGTGCGGGGTATCGCGCAGATTCTCGATCGCGTAGAAGGGTTCATAGGTGGATTCATTCGGCACGTTGCGGGAGGCTTCGCTGAATCTATGCGCGAAGGCGCGCCAGTATTCGGCGTATTGTTTGAGATAGGCATCGAACATGCGGCGAATCCGGGTATTCGTCACCGCTTCGTGATTCCGCGAAAGGTGGTTCATGCGCGACAGTGCCCGCGCCCCGTCTTTCGGAGGATTTTCCGGCTCGACCCGGAAGCTGTTGAAAAACCGGGAATTCACCTCGTAACTTGCCGCCGTGTAATAGGCGGGAATGCAGAAGTCCTCTTCGCCCTGTTCGGCGAGATACGGCCAGTATTGCGACAGACAGACCTGCTGGTCCGTGTTGGCTCTGTTGTAATATTCGGCCACCGCTTCGGAAAACACCGGGAAATGATCGTTGATGAACCGGGTGATGAGGCCGTTCAGTTCATTGGAGAGCAACTTCAACTGATCGGGGTTGTCCGTCCAGTTCAATCCGGCGCGAATCAGTTCGCTGCCGACGGTGTTCCACCCATCGTTTTCGGTGAGGGGGAAGAATATGGCGGGGCCGGTGGTCTCCCCTTTCTGGAGGCGTTCGCGCACCGCGCCGGCAAGCCAGCTCAACTGCGTGAGCGCCGCGTGCTGAGACTCGGTATAGCCGTCGGTCTTCGTGGCGTCGAGAATCTCACGCAGTTTACCGACCAGGGGCGGCAGCACTTCTCCGTAGAAGCGGCGGGAAAAGTCGCGCTTTTCCTCCTGCGCGACCCACGTCAGCGCGTTCAGCCCGAAGGAAGGCGGCAGCCAGCGTTTCCGCGCGTCTTCCAACTGGAGGATGTAACGCATCTGGGTCTGCATGGCCCCGAGCTTCGGGGAGGCCGGCGCGGGACTCAGATCGGACGGCGCGGTGGTCAGCGCGTGCTTCTGGTAGAGGGTATCCGCCGCGAGCAGGCCGCAGACCGCGAGCAGAAACAGAAACCAGGCGCTCATGCCGGCCAGCCAGCCGGAGGAATAGGCGGCAAAACGCCCTTTCAGGGCGCGGGGCGGCGCGCCGCTGGCGGGCAGCGTCTGGGCGAAGAAGCGGGTCAGCACCGTATGCGGCAGGTTTCTTTCCGGCTTTTTGGACTTTTGCCCGTTTTCACGCGAGGCGTCCGCGGACAGGGATGACAGGGATGGCAAGGATTCCAGATTGGCCCTGGCCGCGGCGATTTTTCCGGTCGGGCAGAAAAAGATGCCGGAGAGCCGCAAGGGGTCATGACGCGGCGCTTCCTGCATGAGGCTGGAAAGGAGCTGATCCAGCTTGTCGCCCGTTTCTTCCAGATGCCCGAAACAGGCCAGTTCGTCGCCGGTCGTCGGGCGGTTCCCGACCAGATCGTCATAGAACAGCTCGCGCAGCGCCGTCGTTGCGGCTTTTGCCGCCTCCCGTCCCGGGCACTCGCCTGCCGCGTCGTCGGAAAAGAAGGTTCCGTTCCAGTTTTCCGCGCCGGGGCGGGCGAAAAGCAGCGATCCTCCCGGTAATCGATCCACGTCTTCCACCAGCACGTAAAGCGGCAGGTTGCGGTTGAGCGCCGCCATCAACTCGTAGAGGCGGGTGCGCAGAAGATAGCCGCGCTCGTGCAGGCTCTGGTCGTCCGTCTTCGATTCATCGAGGGAAAGCAGGAGTATCAACCCGCGCAGCGCGCCCTTCTTCACGTCGCGCGCCATGAGCGTCAGGAGTTCTTCCTTGTCCGTTCCGCTCAGGGCGGCCTCCCGCACCTGGAGGAGGGTGGTCGACATGAAATCGTGCCGCGCGGTGGGTCGCGCGGCCTCCTGATCCGAGGGCTGCTCGGCGAAAAGCGGCGAGAGGC
>JAITAJ010000228.1 GCA_031284185.1 Accumulibacter sp.
GGCGATCCATCGCCTCGATGCCGCGAGTCGCCGGGACGACCGCCAGCGTTTCATCTTCTTCCACCAGCGGCGCTCCCACGATCGCGGCGGCGGCGGCGAACGAGGAAACCCCCGCGAGCGTCTCGACTCGCGCGCCGGGCAGACGCTCGCGCACCACGCGGACGAGGTGGCCGAAGGTGGCGACGGTCGACGCGTCGCCTTCGACGAGAAAAACCGCGTCCCGGCCCTCGGCCAGAAAATCCACGGTCCGTTCGGCGGCCCGCGCCCACGCGGCGCCGAGCACGCGCTCATCGCGCGTCATCGGAAAAACCAGCTCGGCCGCGTCCGCCGGAATCGGCAGACCGGCGCGTTCGGCGATCGACAGCGCGTATGATTTTTCCCCCGCGCGTTTCACCGGGTAGAGCCAGCGTGCGCCGGAGTGCAGCGCCTCCCAGGCGCGCCGGGTGATGAGTCCGGGATCGCCCGGGCCGAGAGAAGCGCCGATCAGCTTTCCGTGAAGTTCCGACATATTTTTGCCTTTCAGGTTTTTTCCGGCGCGAAGGCCGTCACGATCCATACCGGATTTTGTGCCGCCAGCCGGTGTCCGCCGAGAATCGGCTGGCTCCGGCTGGCCTGGAGCTGTACCACTTCCCACTCGGCGGCGGCCCGGTCGAGCGCGTTCGTGGCCGCCGCCAGATTTTCCAGCGTCACGAAGTTCGCCACCAGCCGCCCGCCGGGTCTGAGGCGCGCCAGAACGAGCGCGATCAGCGCGTCCAGCTCGCCGCCGGAACCGCCGATGAACACCGCGTCCGGATCCGGCCAGGCGTCGAGACGCCGCGGCGCCCGGTCTTCTTCCAGCGTGTAATTGGTGACGCGCAAGCGCCGCGCGTTCTCGCGCGCGCGGGCGGCGTCCTCGGGGTTCTTTTCGATCGCCCAGACGTGGCCCGACGGCGCCAGCGCCGCCGCTTCCAGCCCGACCGAGCCGGCGCCGGCGCCGATGTCCCAGACCACGGCGCCGGGCGCGACGCGCATCTTGGCCAGCGACAGCGCGCGCGCTTCCTGCTTGGTGATCAGGCCCTTTTCGGGCGATCGCCGGACGTAATGGGAATCGTCGAGGCCGAAGGCCGGGGAGGGGGCAGCGCCTTCGCGCCGGGCGAGCACGACGTTCGGCTGCGGAAAATCGGTTTGCGCGGCCTCGTCGAGCGTCATCGCCGGGAAAAGGCGCTCGTCCGCCCGCAACAGGCGGCAGGCGACGGAAAACGTGATTTCGCCGCTGCCGTAGCCGGCGGCGAGCAGCGCGCGCGCCAGACGCGCCGGCGTGTTTTCCGGCCCGGTGAAGATGAATGTCGAGGGATGCGCGGCCACCGCGCGGACGGCGGGATAGAGCGCGTGTTCCGGCGTCGCGCCGAATGCCCATTCGCCGGTATCGCGCGCGTGGCACGAGGCGATCCCGACTTCGTTCCACGCTTGCCGGAAGCGCGCGCACGCGAGTTGCAGCACCGAGAGGCCGGGCAGGATTTCGAGCGCGCATTCCGGGCGATCGCGCAATTTTTCCGACAGAAACTTGCCGATGCCGTGGCACAGCGGATCGCCGGTCGCCAGCACCGCGACGGAGCGGTTTTCGGCGCGCGCCGCCGCGATCCAGCCGGGGACGTCCGCCAGCGCGCCATCCATCGCCTCGAGGCGCGCCGACGGGACTTCGGCGCGCACGAGCGATAGCGTCCGCTCGGCGCCGATCACCACGGAAGCCTCGCGCAGGCGCCGCCGGGCGGTGCCCGAAAGCCCGTCGAGTCCGTCGTCGAGAATCCCGATCAAGGTACAGGCGCTCATCGAGCGGCCTCCTTTCGTCCGATCGTTCCAGAACCGTTTTTCAAAGGCCGCTCCTCCGCTCCCCGACATCGACGATCGGTTCTCCGTCGAAGTCGCAGACCAGCGCCGTCAGATGATAATCGCCGGGGTAATCCGCCTTGAGCCGGGAAATGGCCCGCCGGGCCAGCGCCCGATGGAATTCGGCGGTCAGGCCCAGCGCGTTCAGGCGCTCGGCGGCAAAACGCGCCGTTTCCGCCGCCCGGATCGACGCCAGCAGACCGTCCGGCGCGCCGGCCTCGCGCGCGCATTCCACCAATATCCGGCGGTCGACTTCGGCGCGCCAGGCGTGGGTCACCGGCAATCCCTGCGCCATCTTGGTCAGCTTGCCCGCCATCGCGCCGACGTAGACATGGCGCATCCCGTTCTCGATCGCCGTGGAAAACGCGGCCTTGACGAAATCGCCCATCTGCACGAAACAGACTTCTTCGAGCCACGGCAGGCGTTTCATGGCGAAGCGCTCGCTGCGCCCGCCCGTGGTGAAAACCACGCGCGTTTGTCCCTGCCGCGCGGCGACGCCGATCGCCTGAATGACGCTGTCGCGGAAGGCCGCCGTGGAGTACGGGCGCACGATGCCGGTGGTGCCGAGGATCGAAATCCCGCCGAGAATGCCCAGTCTCGGATTGAGCGTCCTCTTCGCCATCTCCTCGCCGCCCGGAACCGAGACGGTGACTTCCAGCCCGCCGGCGTCGAACAGCGAGGCGGCGACCGCTTCGATGTTCTCCAGGATGCTGCGCCGGGGCACCGGATTGATCGCCGGCTCGCCGATGGACAGACCCAGGCCCTCGCGGGTGACCCGGCCGACGCCGGCTCCGCCGCGAAAGACGATCCGTTCCGCGGCGCCCGGAAGAAGGCTGAGGTCGACCGTGAGATGCGCGCCGTTGGTCACGTCCGGGTCGTCGCCGGCGTCCTTCACCACGACGGCGTGGGCGCGGCGCCGGCCCCCCGCGTCTTCGACGCGGCCTTCGATGACCGGGAAATTCACTTCGTCTCCGTTGGGCAGGCGGCAGAGCACGTTTTCCGGAACGAGGCCGCGCGCGAGGCCCTGTGCCGCCGCGCGCGCGGCGGCGGCGGCACAGGCGCCGGTGGTGAAGCCGCTGCGTCCGCCGCGGCGCCGCCGCGCCTCGCTCTTGCGCCGCCCGATGCCGGAATCATCGGCCATCGCGTCCGTGGCCCGCTTCCCCGCCGCGCCTTGCGCCGGCCAGCGCGAGCAGCGCGTGAACCGCCGCCACGACGAGCGTCGAGCCGCCCTTGCGCCCGCGAATCGAAATCCACGGGACGGTCTCGATCTCCATCAGCCGCGCTTTCGATTCCGCCGCCGAAACGAAACCGACCGGCATTCCGATGACCAGCGCCGGACGGGCGTTTTCCTCGCGGATCAGCCGGAGGGTTTCCAGCAGCGCCGTCGGCGCGTTGCCGATGCCGACGATGGCGCCGTCGAGTCCGCCCTGCCGGTGGGCCTTGCGCATCGCGTGCGTCGCCCGTGTGCCGTCCTCGGCCCACGCGCGTTCGATGACGTCCGGGTCGGAAATGAAGCAGCGCGCGCTCATGCCGAAGTGATCGAGGCGCGGAACGGAAAGTCCGGCGCGGATCATTTCGACGTCGGCGATGATCGGCGTGCCGCCCTTGCGCGCGGCGGCCAGTCCCGCTTCGATGGCGTCGGGATGGAAGGCGGTCAGGCCGTTGAAGTCGAAATCGGCGCTGGCATGGATCAGGCGCCGCACCAGCGGCCACTGCGCTTCGGTGTAGTCATGCGGCCCCGCCTCCTCGTCGATGAGGCGGAAGGAATCGTACTCGATGGCGCGCCCGGCGGCGGTGGCCTGTTCCCCGATCGCCGTCATGCTCCGCCTCCGGCGCATTCGATGAAACGGCGCCCGACGCGCTCGTCGAAAAGTCTCCCGCGCCACGGCGCGGTGGTATTCCGCAAGGTATTCATGGCGTCTCCGCGGCCCGGCGGAAGCGATGCGCGAACGCCGGATCATAGAGTTTTGAATGAACCAGGGATTCCCATCCGGCGGCCCCGAGCGTGGGACTGGCGACGATCATCGTCTGGCTGCCGATTCCCTCGGCCTCGCATTTCTGTCCGATGTCGGCCAGCGTGCCGCGCACGATTTTTTCCTCGCCCGGCCAACTGGCCTTCTGCACCACCAGCATCGGCGCGTCTTCGCGCCATCCGGCCAGACGCAGGGATTGCTGCGCCTCGGCGATGAGCGTTGCCGAAAGGTAAATGCAGAGCGTGCAGTGATGCGCCGCCAGCGATTCCAGAGCCTCGCCTTCCGGCATCGGCGTGCGTCCCGCCGTCCGCGTCAGGATCACCGTCTGCGCCACTTCCGGCAGCGTCATCGTCTCGCGCGCGGCGGCCATCGCGGCCATTGCCGAGGACACGCCGGGAACCACCGCCCAGTCGATGCCGTCGGCCGTCAACGGGCGCGTCATCTCGATCAACGCGCCATAGAGCGTCGGATCGCCGGTCTGAAGACGCACGACGAGCGCGTGGCGCCGCGCCTTCTCGCGCAGCCAGTCCGTGATCTTGTCGAGCGTCATGCCCTTCGAGTCGCTGATCTCGCAGTCGGGCGGCGCGTATTGCGCCGCCGTCCGGTCGACCAGCGAGCCTGCGTAGAGGATTGCTCCCGCCTGTTCCAGCAGCTTGCGGCCCTTTACCGTGATGAGATCGGGATCGCCCGGCCCGGCGCCCACGAACCAGACTTTTCCGGTGGGTGGCGGGGTTTCGTCAGAACCGAATTTCGGCTGGAAGAGGGTCATGCCGAATGCTCCGTAGAGAAAACTTCCGGGCACGGGAAGGGGTTTTCTCCGCGCCCGCGCGTTTTTGTGATCGAGGGTTTTTCGTTCATCGTAAGACTTTACTCCGGTTTGAAACCCGCCCGTAAGGGCGGCGCGACGCTCGAAACCTCATTCTTGCGATCGGGGTTTCGAGCGTAGCAACTTGGGAAGGGAGAAAAACTCCTTCCACGTTCGTTTTGGGCGGCTTCGCATGAATGCCGGTCGTTAATTTCCTGCTCTCGCCCTTTCCACGAAGCGTTTTGCGAAGGAAGGATTCCCCGGCAGATAGAGGTGCGGAAAGCCCGCGTAGAGCGTATCCGCCGCGTGAACGCAGGGGTATTCGATCTTTCGCCCCGGCTTTTTCCCGATGAAGCCGGAGCCGGGCGCTTCGCTCTCCCAGTAGTGAAACTCGTGCGCCCGGATGGACTCGCCCGCGGCGCAGAGCAGATTGTCCCGCCGCGCCGTCAGCGTCACGTAGCCGAAGCGCTGGAGCCTTTCGGTCCTGAACGCCGCCGCTTCGATCACGCCGGCCATCGGCAGACCGTCGAGCGTTTCGTGCAGATAGAGAAAGCCGCCGCATTCGGCGATCGTCGGCAGATGGCCCCGCACCGCGTCACGAATGCTGGCGCGCATCGCCGCGTTGGCCGACAGCTCGCGGGCGTGGAGTTCGGGATAGCCGCCGGGGAGATAGAGTCCGCCCACCCCTTCGGGGATTCCGCCGTCCCGCAGGGGGCTGAACCAGACGATTCTTGCGCCCAGCGCTTCGAGCAATTCGATGTTTTCCGCATAGATGAAGCAGAAAGCCTCGTCCTTTGCCACGGCGATTCTGGCGGAACGCGGCGCGGAGGCGCTCGGGGGGCGGGCCGCGGGCAGTTCCGGCGCCGTTGCCGCCAGGGTCAGCAGGCCGTCGAGGTCGAGCGTCTCTTCGGCCTGTTCGCCGAGCGCGGTGAGATTTTGCGCCAGGCCGGGAATTTCCGCCGCCGTCACCAGCCCGAGGTGGCGGTGGCCGATCGTCCAGTCCTCGTTTCGCGGCAGGAAGCCGAATGCCGGGACGCCGGCCTCTTCGGCAAGTTTCTGGTAGCCAGGATAGGACGACGCGCTGGCGCCGTTGAAAATCACGCCGTGAATTCCGCTGGGCTGGCGGTGCCGGACGAAGCCTTCGATGAGCGCGGCCACCGAGTGGCCGGCGCCCGCCACGTCGACGACCAGCGCCGCCGGCGTTTCCGTCTGGACCGCCACCGTATGCGCGGACGCTTCGCCGGTCATCGCCACGCCGTCATAGAAGCCCATGACGCCTTCGATCACCGAGAGGCCGTCCCTTGCCCCATGCCCGGCAAGATGAGCGCGCAGTCCGCCGCCGTCCATGAAGAAAGGATCGAGATTCCAGCAGGGAACGCCCGAGACGGCGCGATGAAACATCGGATCGATGTAATCCGGCCCGCACTTGAAGGCGGCCAGCGGCAGGTTTCGCCGGCGGAACGCCGAGAGCAGCGCGCAGACCACCGTGGTCTTGCCGCAACCCGACCGCGTTCCGCTGATCAACAGGCGTTTCATCGAAAACAAACTCCGGTTTTCTTGCTGGCATTGCCTGCTTCCACGAGCAACGGGTCAGGGGAAGAAAAAACAGATCGTCCGCATCAAAGACAGGCGACTTCCCCGAGACCGCGGCGCGTCGATGAGTCGAGTGCCACGGCAGGCGGGGCGTCGGAACGAGGCGGTATTCTAGCAGAGTAGGAGCGGGTCTGGCCGCCGCCGATTTCGGATCATGCGGATTCGGGAGACCGGCCTGTGGTCTTTCCCATTGCGGAACGATTCAGGGGACGGCAGGCGGATTCGAGCCGAAAGCGTTTCAGGCGGATGGACACGCCAGTTGCCGTTCGAGGTTCATGACATCCCGATCTTCCGGCAGCAGTTCCGCCAGCGCGTCGATTTCGGCGCGCGCTTCGTCGATACGCTTCCGGTCGATCAGGAGCCGGGCGCGAAGTTTTTTGAAGAACACCCACGCGCCGCCGTTCCCCGCCGCCGCGCTGACAAATCCACCGACGTCGCAATACGTTTCCATTTTCTCCTCCGGTACGTTTTCGCGTGACGACATCCACGCGAGGGCGTCGGAAAACACTTTCCGCCGCCGAAGCGCGAATATTTCCGCATTCCCCAACAGTGCGCCGATATTCTCCAGCGCGGCCACCCGCCGCGTGTATTCGTGCGAAAACATATCGAACATGCCGATGACTTTTTCCGTCTCGGGCATCTTTGCGCTCTTCAACACATTCAGCGTGTCATGGATCGCGTTCATGTAGACGATCAACAGAAATTCCTCGTTTTGCGGTGACACGGCACCGCATTTTTCGATGAGGAATCTGTTTGCCGCATCGAACAGTATCCGGTCAGAAGCGATTCGCGTATCGCCCCATTGAGACGAAACAGACTCCCGCGAAACGTAATATCCGTACAGCGATTCCGCAAGAAGGCCCACACGGGAAGCGTTGCGGAAATTCTCCGTCGCAAACAGCGTGTCCCAGCCGTAACACACGGAAGGCGCATTGACCCAATCGAATTTTCTGACCGTCGAAAGCGCGTACAGCTTGCCCCAGGTCGTGCGCATGAATTGGTGATACTGGAAAAAGTTTTCCGAAAAATCGTCCTTGCCTTCGAGAATCAGATTCTTTCCAAGGGCGCGTGTTCCCGTCGGTTTGCCTGTTTGCGCGTCGATGGAGTCGTTGCCGCAGGCCGCGACGTCGAGCGCGTTCCGCTGGGCGAAATCGAGCATGTGTTCCAGGAATTCCGGCTTGAATTCGTCGTCCGCGTCGAGCCAGCAGAAGAAGCCGTTTTCGTCATGCGCGTGAACCACATCCCACCAATAATTGCCCGGTTTCCATACATGATTTTGCTCATTGGCGAGCGCAACGATCCGGCTGTCCCGTTCCGCGTATGCGCGAATCATTGCCCCGGTACCGTCAGTCGAGCCATTGTCAATGAGATACCATATCCAGTCGCCACTGGACTGTCTCATGACGCTTTCCGC
>JAITAJ010000289.1 GCA_031284185.1 Accumulibacter sp.
GTAGCCGACACAGCGCATCGATTGGCGTTCCAGCGAGAGCGAGTACTTGCGGCGAAGCCGCGATACCTCGTCTTCCAGACCGGCGCGCAGCATCGCGTCGAAGCGTTCGGCGATGCGCGCGTGCAAGACCCCGCGCTCGCCGGGCAAGAGGCCCAGCCGCAGGAACCGATAAGGCGGCGGCTGCGCGTTTCCTTCATCGATCAGTTCCGACATCGGGCGGCCCGACAGGCGGAAGACTTCCAGCGCGCGCTGGATGCGCTGGGCGTCCGTGACATGCAGACGGGCGGCGGTCGCCGGGTCGACGCGGGCCAGCTCGGCGTGCAGGACCGGCCAGCCGTCGGCGGCGGCCCGCGCGTCGATCGCGGCGCGGACGGCGGGGTCGGCCTGCGGCAGTTCGGCCAGACCGTCGAACAGGGCCTTGAAGTAAAGCATGGTGCCGCCGACCAGCAGAGGAATCCTGCCGCGCGCCGTGATCTCTCGCATCGCCGCCAGCGCGTCGACGCGAAAGCGGGCGGCGGAATAGGCTTCCTCGGGGCTGATCAGGTCGATCAGGTGATGCGGGAAGGCCCGCCGGACGGCGGCCTCGGGCTTGGCCGTGCCGATGTCCATGTCGCGGAAAACCTGGGCCGAGTCGACGCTGATGATCTCGACCGGAAAACGCTCGGCCAGCCACAGCGCGATGGCCGTCTTGCCCGAAGCGGTCGGCCCCATGAGCGCGATGGCGGGCGGAAGGACGGTCATGCCGTTTCACCGCCCGCGCAGGAACAGCGTATCGAGTTCCCGCAGTGAAAGCCGGGTCCACGTCGGTCGTCCGTGGTTGCACTGGTCGGCGCGCTCGGTTTCCTCCATCTGGCGCAGCAGCGCGTTCATCTCCGGGATCGAAAGCAGGTGCCGGGCGTGTACCGCGCCGTGGCAGGCCATCGTCGCCAGCAGCTCGTTGCGCCGCGTGGTCAGCAACTGGCTGGCGCCGTGTTCGCGCAGTTCGGCCAGCAGGCCGCGCGCCAGGGTCACCGGGTCGGCGGCTTGCAACAGGGCCGGAACGCCGCGCACGGTGAGTTGCGCCGGGCCAAGCGGCGCGATGTCGAAGCCGAGTTCGCTCAAGGCGCCGGCATGTTCCTCGGCGGCGGCGACGTCCAGCGCGTCGGCCATGAAGACCGCCGGAATGAGCAGCGCCTGAGTGGCGACCCGCTGCCCGTCGAACGCGCGCTTGAGTTTTTCGTAAAGGATGCGCTCGTGCGCGGCATGCATGTCGATGAGCACCATCCCCTGCGCGTTCTGCGCCAGAATGTAGATGCCGTGCAGTTGCGCCAGGGCGTAACCGAGCGGCGGCGTCGCGTCGGAGGACGCGGACGGCGGCTCGGCCGATGGCGAAAGCGGGTCGGATGGCGCAAAGGCCGCGCGACTGAAGGCGTAGTAGGCCGCCACGGCCGGTTCCGTGACGCGCAGGGAATGCTGGCGCGGCGGCGTCCACGCGCGCGATTGGCCGGAGGCCGGTTGCGGCGGCGCCTCGTCCGGGATCGGCTCGATCCGGGCCGGGTGGAACTCGCGCGGCGGCGGGGCGAGCGCCGCCAGCGGGCTGGACAGGGCCTTCTGCACGGCGTGGAAAACGAACTGATGCACGGCGTGGCCATCGCGGAAGCGCACCTCGGTCTTGGCCGGATGGACATTGACGTCGACCCTCGCCGGATCGATTTCGAGGAACAGGCAATATGCCGGATGGCGGCTGCCGTGCAGCATGTCCCGATAGGCTTCGCGCAGCGCGTGGGCGAGCAGCCTGTCGCGCGTGAAGCGCCCGTTGATGTAGCAATACTGCGCGTCGCCGCGTGGCCGGGAGTGGGCGGGCGTGGCGCATTGGCCGGAGAGTCGCAGCGGGCCGGGGCCGGTGTCGATGACGCGCGATTCGGCCAGAAAATCCTCGCCGAAGATGGCGCCGGCGCGTCCGGCGGCATCGCTCCGGGCCAGATGCAGACTGACGCGCCCGTTGTGTTCGAGGGTGAAGGCGACGTCGGGGTTGGCCAGCGCGACGCGCTTGATGGCCTCGACGCAGTGGGCGAACTCGGTCGCCTCGGATTTGAGGAATTTACGCCGGGCGGGCGTGTTGTAATACAGGTCGCGCATCTCGACGACCGTGCCGGCGAGCAGCGCCGCCGGTTCCGGCGTCGCGCCGGGCTTGGCCGGGAGCCGCCAGGCGTGGGCCGACCCGGTCTGGCGGCTGGTCAGCGTGAGACGGGCGACCGAAGCGATCGAGGCCAGGGCCTCGCCGCGGAAACCGAAGGTGAGCAGGCGTTCCAGATCGGACAGCGAAGCGATTTTCGAGGTGGCATGGCGGGTCAGCGCCAGCGCCAGATCGTCATGCGCGATTCCGCGGCCGTCGTCGGTCACGCGAATCAGCCGGATGCCGCCTTCTTCGAGCTGTATCCTGATCACCGTGCCGCCGGCGTCCAGCGCGTTTTCGAGCAATTCCTTGAGCACCGAAGAGGGGCGCTCGACCACCTCGCCCGCGGCGATCTGGCTGATCAACTGGTCCGGGAGAAGCTGGATACGAGGGGGCTGTGACATGCGCCGATTATACCGATCCAGTGTCAGAAGACAGTTTCAGAGGACAGTTTCAGAGGACAGAATTTTGAGAGGACAGAAGACAGATGAGTTTGCGGCGCTGTCGCGCCGGGGGGATGGAAAAACCGGGCGCTCGGGTT
>JAITAJ010000292.1 GCA_031284185.1 Accumulibacter sp.
CACAGATTGCGCGGTCTCGCCCGCGCGGCCAGGCGCTCGATGGCCTCGCCGGCCGGCTGATCCTTGTCCGAGCCGAGCAGCCAGACGGCGCAGCCGCGTTCGGCGAGCGCGTCGGCCAGCCGGGCGAAGTGGCGTGCCGGCCAGCGTTTGGCCGGGCCGTATTCGGCGCCGGGGCAAAACACCGCGACGCGCCGTGGCCGCTCGATGCCGAGCGCGCTCAGGGTGGCCGCTTGCTGTCCGGGGGACGACACGAGGCGCGGATGTTCGACGGGCCGCGCGAGCGGCGAGCCGGGCGTCTGCGCGAGCTGGGCGAAGCGTTCGCTCATCCGCGGCAGCGCGTGTTCGTCGAGCGTGTGACGCCGGTTGATCAGCCCGTAACGCGCCTCCCCGGTGAAACCGACGCGCTCGGGAATACCGGCGAAGAACGGCAAGAGCGCCGACTTCGCCGAATTGGGCAGGACATAGGCCCGCCGGTAATTTCGCCGCGCCAGCCGGCGACCGAGCCGGAAGCGCTCGCCGAGCGAAAGTTCGCCGTGGGCGAACGGATTGTCGATGATCTCGGCGATTTCCGGCATTCGCTCAAGAACCGGCGCCACCCAGGGCGCCGCCAGCGCGTCGAGCCGCAGACCGGGAATGCCGTGATGCAGGCGCGTGAACAGGGGGTGCGCCATGACCGTGTCGCCGATCCACGCGGGAACGACGATCAGCGCGCGAAACGCCTCCATGTGCCGGGAAGCGGCGCGTTCAGCGCTTCGCGCCGGTCTCGCCCTTGAAAACATGGCGCGTGTGGCCGAATGGGCAGAGGCGCGGAGGCTGATTCCGGGCGGCGTCGCCGGGCGGGCAACGCAAGGGAAGGTCGCGCGCGGCGGCTTCGGCGGTCTTGGTATCGGCCATGAGGCCCTCTCGAAGAATGATCCCGGATTTTAGCCGATTTCACTCGCCGAATGGCGGTAGAATGGGCATTTCACGGAATCCGCGTTCATCATGGTCTGGAGTCCCCATGTCACCGTCGCCGCCGTCGTCGAGCGCGACGGCAGGTTTTTGATGGTCGTCGAAGAAACCGACGAAGGCGTCCGGCTCAACCAGCCGGCCGGGCATCTGGAGCGCGGCGAATCGCTGACCGAAGCGGTCGCGCGCGAGACGCTGGAGGAGGCGGGGTATGCCTTCGCGCCGCGTTGCCTGATCGGTGTCTATCACTGGCACCACCCGAAAAAAGACGTCACCTATCTGCGTTTCGCCTTCGGCGGCGAGATCACCGGGCACGACGCCGACCGGCCCCTGGACACGGGCATTCTCGGAACGCGCTGGCTATCGTTCGACGAAATCCGCGACAGCGCCGATCGGCACCGCAGCCCGATGATCCTGCGCTGCGTCGAAGACTGGCGGGCCGGGCGGCGTCATCCGCTGGAACTCATCACGCGCCACGCATGAGAACGCGGGCGGCGCGCCTGTTGCTGGCGTCCGCGCTCGCCGGCCGGCCGGCAATCCTCGATCGCCGCGGACCGGGGCGGCAAGCACGCGGACGACGCCGTTTACGGCCGGATGGACTGCGTCGGCCACGCGATCACCACCACCCGCCTGTTGCGCGTGCTGGAACGGCGCGGTCTGCTGCGCTTCCACCGTGTGCTGGCGCCCGCGATGCGTCTGCGCTTCCTGATCTTCCAGCACTATCCGGCGCAGATCGGGGAATCGGAGAATGCCGGCGCAAAAAGCGATGACGGGGAGGGCGCCTTGGCGCGTTTCGTCGTCGATAGCTGGTTTTTCGACAATGGACGTCCGGCGGCGGTGATGCCGCTGGATGCCTGGATGAAAGGAGAGACTCCGAATGACGGCGAATGCTTCGATCCACGCCCGTGACCGGGCGGCAACGACGCTTGAAAGCGCTTGCGCCTCTCCCGAACGAGACTATCCCTCTGAAGAGGGAGGTTCCCAGCCGGAGTTTGTCTTTGAGGAAGGCGGCGGAAGAACGGTCGTCGTCGGTCTGTCCGGCGGCGTCGATTCGGCGGTTGCCGCGCTGTTGCTGAAACGGCGGGGCTGGAACGTCACGGGCCTGTTCATGAAAAACTGGGAGGACGACGATGACGGCGAATACTGCGCGTCGCGCCAGGACCTGATCGACGTGATGAGCGTGGCCGACACCCTCGGCATCGACGTCGAAGTGGTGAATTTCGCCAGTGAATACCGCGAGCGGGTGTTCTCCGTCTTTCTGGAAGAGTACCGGGCGGGCCGCACGCCGAACCCGGACGTGCTGTGCAATTCCGAGATCAAGTTCTCGGCTTTTCTCGATCACGCCCTGAAAATGGGCGCCGACAGGATTGCGACCGGCCACTATGCCGGTCTGCGGGAATCGGATGCCGATGGCCGCTTCCAGTTGCTCAAGGGCGAGGACGGAACCAAGGACCAGAGCTATTTCCTGCACCGTCTCGACCAGCGGCAGTTGTCGAAGACCCTGTTCCCGCTGGCCGGCCTGTACAAGCGCGAGGTGCGCCGGATGGCCGGGGAGGCCGGGCTGCACGTGGCGCTGAAAAAGGATTCCACCGGTATCTGTTTCATCGGCGAGCGTCCGATGAAGGAATTCCTGATGCGTTACCTGCCGCCGCGAAAGGGCGAAATTCGCGGCCTCGACGATGATCGTCTGCTCGGCGAGCACGACGGCCTGAGTTACCACACGCTGGGCCAGCGGCAGGGGCTGCGCATCGGCGGCGTGAAGGGCGGCAGGGGCAGCGGAACGGGCGAACACGAGGCATGGTACGTGGCGAAAAAGGACATGACGCGCAACGTCCTGTACGTGGTGCAGGGCCGCGAGCATCCGGCCGTGCTTTCGGAAGCGCTCGTCGCCGGCCAGCTTTCCTGGATTTCCGGGCAAGCGCCGCATACGCGCCGGGTCTACGGCGCCAAGACACGTTATCGGCAGGCCGACGCGCCCTGCGAGATCGAGCGCGTCGACGCGGACGGCTGCCGGATCCGTTTCGCCGCGCCGCAATGGGCGGTGACACCCGGCCAATCGGTGGTGGTGTATGAGAGCCGGGTATGCCTCGGCGGCGGCGTGATCGTCTGGGAGACGGAATGAGCCGGAGCGGGAAATTCCGGCTTCACGATGATTTGGAGATGGATCGACATCTGGATAGAATGAAGCCCTTTCATCAAAAACAAATACTCGTCTGGGAGAGGCGTCAGCTCTTCCAGACGTCGTTGTCGCGCCCGGTCACGGGCGTGGATTGAAGCATCCATCGATTCGGGAGTAAAGACACATGGTTTCTCAGGCTCAACTGGCGAACGCCATCCGCGTTCTGGTCATGGACGGTGTACAGGCGGCCAATTCGGGACATCCGGGCGCTCCGATGGGCATGGCGGAAATATCCGTGGCGCTGTGGAATCGTCACCTGAAGCACAATCCGGCCAACCCCGCCTGGTTCGACCGCGATCGCTTCGTGCTGTCCAACGGGCACGGCTCGATGCTGCTTTATTCCCTGCTCAATCTCTCCGGCTACGACCTGCCGCTCGACGAGCTGAAGCGAGTCCGCCAGCTTCACGCCAGGACGCCCGGCCATCCCGAATACGGGCACACGCCCGGCGTCGAACCCACCACCGGCCCGCTCGGCCAGGGCATCGGCAACGCCGTC
>JAITAJ010000323.1 GCA_031284185.1 Accumulibacter sp.
GGTGGTCAACGACAAGTTCGGCATCCGCCTCACCGACATCATCACGCCCTCCGAACGTATGCGCAAACTTGGACGCTGATCAGAGGACAGAGGTTGGAGAGGACAGAAGACAGAAGACAGAACCTTGAGAAGACAGAAGACAGAAGAGTTTGCGGCGCTTCGCGCCGGTGAGACAGGAAAAACCGAGCGCTTGGGTTTTCCATCCTATCCGGCGCGAAGCGCCGCAAACTCATCTGTCATCTGTCTTCTGTCTTCTGTCTTCTGTCTCATCGCCCGGCTGCCATCCCTCCGGCGACCGGCGCCACCTTGAATATGCCGGCATATACGCGATGGTTATATGCTTCTAAGAAAACAAATCGTTTGGTGAATATGAAAATCCTGTAGCTTTCGAGTCGTCCGATTTCCGGGACGCGAGGCCGTGGCGACACGGCCTTGTGAAGAGCCGCGATGTCTGCGGCGCCCGGCCAAGTCACTGCAAGAACTGCCGGAAGGCGCGAAGGTCGGCATTCCCAACGATCCCAGCAACCAGACCCGCGCCCTGGTCGTGCTGCGCGACGCCGGCCTGATCACCCTGAAAGACGGCTTCGATCCCTACGAGAGCACGGCGTCCCTCGCCAACGTCACGGCCAACCCGAAGAAGCTGGACCTGGTGGAAATCGCCAATCCCGTGCTGGCTCGCTCGCTGGACGATCTGGATGCCGCGGCGGTGGTCAACAATTTCGCTCTTCAGGCGGGATTGCTTGCCACACGCGACGGCATCGCCGTGGAAAAGCGGGAGAACAATCCCTACGTCAACATCCTGGTGGTGCGTGAAAAGGACAAGGACGCGCCGTGGGCCGGGGAATTGCTCAAGTCCTGGCATTCGGAAGCCATCCGCAGATTCATCGCCGAAAAATTCGGCGGCTCGGTCGTGCCGGCATTCTGACCGGCGAGTCGGCGCGGCGTCGATCGGCGATTCTCGCCGTCATCGAATCGGCATCGCGCCCGATCCGTTTTTCGGTCTACGAGGTCAACAAATCAACACTCTGAAAAGCAAGGTGGTTTCGCTGTTCGAGACGGAGTCCCGGTGGCCTGGGCGACCTGGCCATCCGCTACGGTTACGAACGCTACGAAACCCGCGTGTTGTTCGATATCATCCTCATCCTGATCGTGATGCTCACCATCGCGCAATTTACCGGCGAAAAGCTGGCGAGACGGGTGGATCACCGCTAGGATGATCGTCCGCGTCCGGCGCCGCTCACCTCGCCGGGGTTCGTCGAAGATCACCCAAACAGGAGAATGCAATGGCTTCACCCCTCTTTACCGCCAACGCGCCAGCGGGAACCCCGCTGAACATCGACGCCGCGCGTTATCTGGCGACGGAATCCATCCGGCGCGTCAAGCCGGAATGGCGGATCATCGTGGCCGAACGCGCGTTCCGCCCGCGCCCGGAAAATCCCCAGGCCGACTGGCTGCCGACGGTAGTGGCGCCCGCGCTGAAACTGATCGCCGAAGACCACGCGCCGGTGCGCGCCTTCGCCTCCATCGGCACCGGCGCGGGCGTGGACATTCTTGCCGGCATCGAGCTTTTGGGCGCAAGCGTGGTCGGCGCCACCGACATCTTCCCCGACATCACCGACGCCGCCGACTGGAACATCCGGCAGAATCTCTCGCCGGATCACCCGGTGGACGTGCATGTCGCTCCCGGTGATCTGCTGTCGCCCCTGGCGGGGAGGGGCTTGCGTTTCGACGTCATTTACGAAAATCTGCCGAACATTCCCTTGTCCGATGCCGGATCGCTGGAAGAAAAGCGCAAGTCCTCGTCCTTCGTGCCGCCCAGGGCGGAGCGGGTGCCCCCATTCGCCGATCACTGGATGCTGGCCCTGCACTACGTGGCGCTGGCTCAGGCGCTGGATTTTCTGAATCCCGGCGGTTTCGTGATCTCCACGCTCGGCGGAAGGATTCCGCTGGACATTCTGCAAAGGCTCGCCCTCGAAGCCGGGCTGAAGCCGAGTTTCCTCAACTACTCCTGGAAAGCCCAGGCGGAAGGCGAAGATGTCCTGCCGTCCTACACCGACCTGGAAGCGCGGGGGTTCGGGCCTTTTCATTACTATCCCGTCGACGTTCTGGAAAAGGTATTCGACGGCGTTTCACCCCGGGAAAGCGGCTTGCGGGCCTTTGAGATCGAACGGGAATTGCAGCCTCACCGCGTCACCGCGGCGCAGGCCTGGCAAGACTATCAGCAAGGCCATCGCGTCGGCCACACCGTGGCGGTACTGAAATCCTCCCGGGGCTGAGTTTCAGAGGACAGAATCAGAGGACAGAATCAGAGGACAGAACCTTGAGAGGACAGAAGACAGGTGAGTTTGGGCGCTTCGCGCCGGGCGCGGACGGAAAAACGAGCGCTCGGGTTCTCTGCCTTCTCGAATTTCCGCCCCCTGAACCCGCCACCTTGTGCCGGATCGGTATCAAGTATTGAAATAATATCAAGTCATCCAGGCTGTTCGGCTCCTAAAATGATCGAGAATTTCAGGTTTTTTCATTTTCTCTCATCTCGAAAGGACTCGTCATGCTGGAATCATATCGCGCTCACGTCGCCGAACGGGCAGCCCTTGGCGTACCGCCCTTGCCTCTGAGCGCCAAGCAGACACAGGAACTGATCGGTTTGCTCAGGAACCCGCCCAGGGGAGAGGAGCAGGCGCTGGTCGAGTTGATCAGCCACCGCGTTCCCGCCGGCGTGGATGACGCCGCCAAGGTCAAGGCCGAGTTTCTGGCGAAGCTGTCCAAGGGTCAGGAGTCCTGCGCGTCGATTTCCCGTCTCAAGGCGACCGAATTGCTCGGTACCATGCTCGGCGGCTACAACGTCAGACCACTGATCGACGTGCTCGGCGACGCCGAAGTCGGCGGCGTGGCCGCCGAGGCGCTCAAGAAGACGCTGCTCATCTTCGATTATTTCAACGATATCGAGACGCTGGCCGGTCAGGGCAACGCCAACGCCATGGCGGTGCTCCGGTCCTGGGCCGACGCCGAATGGTTCACTTCGCGCCCGGAAGTTCCCGCCCGCCAGAAACTCACCGTGTTCAAGGTCAGCGGCGAGACCAACACCGACGACCTGTCGCCGGCGCCCGACGCGACGACGCGCCCGGATATCCCTTTGCATGCCCTGGCCATGCTGAAGAACCCGCGCCCCGGCATCGAACCCGATCAGCCCGGCGCGCGCGGACCGATCAGGCAGATCGAGGCGCTGGCCGGAAAAGGCAATCTGATCGCTTACGTCGGCGACGTGGTCGGCACCGGCTCCTCACGCAAATCGGCGACCAACTCGGTGCTGTGGTGGACCGGCGAAGACATTCCCTTCGTGCCGAACAAGCGTTTTGGCGGCGTCTGCCTCGGCGGCAAGATCGCGCCGATTTTCTTCAACACCATGGAAGACGCCGGCGCGCTGCCGGTCGAGATCGACGTCTCCAGAATGGAGATGGGCGATGAAATCGAACTCGAAGTCGACGCCGCGACGGCTCGGGTCGTCGCGCTGAAGAACGGAGAGATCATCGCCGAGACGCAACTGAAGACGCCGGTCGTCCTCGATGAAGTACGCGCCGGCGGGCGCATCCCGCTGATCATCGGCCGCGCGTTGACGGAGCGCGCGCGCAAGGCGCTGGAACCCGGGGCCGGAACTGCGCCCGGAACTGCGCCCGGAACTGCGCCCGGAACTGCGCCCGGTTGCGCGCCCGCTCCGGTATCGCGCGAGCGCAAGCCGGAGCTGCCGCCCCCGGCGCTGTTCAAGAAGCCGCAGGAACCCGTCGATACCGGCAAGGGATACACCCTGGCGCAGAAGATCGTCGGCCGCGCCTGCGGTCTGCCGGAAGAGAACGGGAGACAGCGGGGGATTCGCCCGAACGCCTACTGCGAGCCGAAGATGAGCACCGTGGGATCGCAGGACACCACCGGCCCGATGACCCGCGATGAACTCAAGGATCTGGCCTGCCTCGGCTTTTCGGCGGACCTCGTCATGCAATCGTTCTGCCACACCGCGGCCTACCCGAAGCCGGTCGACATCAAGACGCACCGCACGCTGGGCGGCTTCTTCACCCTCCGCGGCGGCGTCGCTCTGCGTCCGGGCGACGGCGTCGTCCATAGCTGGCTGAACCGCATGTGTCTGCCGGACACGGTGGGTACCGGCGGCGATTCGCACACGCGCTTCCCGATCGGCCTCTCCTTCCCCGCCGGTTCCGGCCTGGTCGCTTTCGCCGCCGCTACCGGCACCATGCCGCTGGACATGCCCGAATCGGTGCTGGTGCGCTTCAAGGGCCGCATGGAAGAGGCGGCCAGGCGCGGCATCACGCTGCGCGATCTGGTCAACGCGATCCCCTACTTTGCGATCAAGCAAGGTCTGCTGACCGTCGAGAAAAAAGGCAAGAAGAACGTCTTCAGCGGTCGCATTCTCGAAATCGAGGGGCTGCCGGATCTCAAGGTCGAGCAGGCTTTCGAGCTGACCGACGCCTCGGCCGAGCGTTCCGCCGCCGCCTGCACGGTGCGGCTGGACAAGGAACCGATCATCGAGTATCTGCGCTCGAACGTCACCTTGCTGAAATGGATGATCGCCAACGGCTACCAGGATGCCGCGACGCTGGCGAGACGTGTCAGGGCCATGGAAGAGTGGATCGCCAACCCGCGCCTGCTCGCGGCCGACGCCGACGCCGAATATGCCGCAGTGATCGAGATCGACCTCGCCGAGATCGGGGAACCGATCCTTGCGTGCCCGAACGACCCGGACGACGTGAAGCCGTTGTCCGAAGTCGCCGGCACGAAAATCGACGAAGTATTCATCGGAAGCTGCATGACCAACATCGGCCACTTCCGCGCCGCCGGCAAGATTCTCGACGGCCAGAGCGACATTCCGGTCCGTCTGTGGATGGCTCCGCCGACCCGGATGGACGCCATGATCCTCTCCGAAGAGGGGTATTACAGCGTACTCGGCAAGAGCGGCGCGCGCATGGAAATACCGGGTTGTTCGCTGTGCATGGGCAATCAGGCGCAGATCAGGCGGGGCAGCACCGCGATCTCGACCTCGACGCGCAACTTCCCGAACCGTTTGGGGCTGGACACCCAGGTCTTCCTCGGCTCCGCCGAACTCGCGGCGGTGTGCGCGCTGCTCGGCAGGATTCCGACCGTCGCCGAGTACGCGGAACGGGTGCGGGCGGTCGAGGCCAAGGCGTCCGAGGTGTATCGCTACATGAACTTCGATGAAATACCCTGTTTCGTCGAATCCGCCGAAACGGTGAGGGCGTGATGTCTGAGAGGTAGCGGCGGATGAACGCTCGAAAAGGCCCGTCGTCACCGAGGGGCCTTTTCATTTTTGCGCGCCCGGATGGGCGCGTTCCGTTCTGGGCGCAACGCGCCGGAAGTCCGCGCCAATGGGGCAGGCGGTGCGCGCCGGTGTTCCGACGGTCGAGATCAATCCGGCGCGCACGCGGCTGAGTGACGTGGTGCGCCATTACCTGCCGGAACGCGCAGCCGTGGCCTTGCCGGAAATCGTGAGGCT
>JAITAJ010000330.1 GCA_031284185.1 Accumulibacter sp.
ACGAGCGCGGGAATGAACTCGGGGTAGGGTTCGGGAATCTTCCAGCTGGCGGAATAGACCGTTTGAAATGCCGAAATGGCTTCGTCGGTTCGGCGGTCATCGGCGATCACCTCCAGAGTGCCGCCTGCCTCGTCGAACTGCCGGGTTCTCCGTTTGATTTCGCTGCGGAGGTTGGCGCTGCGTTGCTTGAGATAGTGCGCCCAATCCTGCTCTACCCGGAGGTACCAGTTGCCGAAGCAGAAGAAGCGGAACGGCAGCCAGCCGATGCTTGACAGGTGATCGCGCAATTCATGGAAAATCCGGGAATCCGGGTCCATCGGCGCAAAACGCATGACATGGGAAGCGCGCTCGGTCGCCGCGCCGCTCAACAGGCGCTTCAAGGCGGTCGGATCCGATTCGTCCGACAGGAG
Organism: Accumulibacter sp.; assembly: GCA_031284185.1. Classification (GTDB taxonomy): domain Bacteria; phylum Pseudomonadota; class Gammaproteobacteria; order Burkholderiales; family Rhodocyclaceae; genus Propionivibrio. Next base: position 411 of record JAITAJ010000330.1, read on the forward strand.
CGGCATGTACAGCGAGGTGTAGAAGTTGCTCAGCGCCCCGGTTTCCCGGACGATTCGACCCGTATGGCGCATTGGCAGCAGCGCCGTGACTTTTTCCCCGTTGCTCAGGTAGTGATAGCGCACGCCGGGGTCATCGGCGAACACCGCGCGCTGCAACAATTCAAACCATTCCAGGCGCGCTTCCAGCGGACTTTCCCGCGATAGGTGGGAAAGGTCCAGTCCGGTGTCACGTAGCGCTTCGAGACTGGCGCAGACTCCTGTCGCCGGGTTTTCGGGAAATTCCATCGATCTCTTTCAATGATGAGGCCGTCACACCAGCACTTCGACACAGTCGGGATGGCCGAGGAAGGCCCGTGGGCTGGCGGTGAGGCCGTAGGCGCCGGACTGGTGGATGACCACCAGGTCGCCGATGTCCGCCCTGGCGAGTTCCATCCGGTCGGCCAGCAGGTCGAGCGGCGTGCACAGCGGGCCGACGACCGTCGCCGTTTCGCGTTCGGATGAGGTCATGCGGTTGCCGATGGCGACCGGGTAATTTTTGCGGATGACTTGCCCGAAGTTGCCGGAAGCCGAGAGATGATGGTGCAGACCGCCATCGGTGACGAGGAACACCTGTCCGCGCGAGACCTTGCGGTCGATGATCCGGGCGACGTAGAGACCGGCTTCGCCGACGAGATAGCGTCCGAGTTCGATGACCAGCTCGGCGCCGGGAAAATCGCGCGCCATGCGTCGAGACAATTCGTCGAGCTTCGCGGCGATGGGCGCGAGGTCGAGCGGTCGTTCGCCGGGGAAGTAGGGGATGCCGAAACCGCCGCCCAGGTTCAGGGTACGTACCGGCGCGGGAGCGGACGCGGCCAGCGCCAGCGCCAGGTCGTAGCTCTTCTGCTGCGCTTCGGCGATGGCCTCGGCCTTCAGGTTCTGCGCGCCGGCGAAGAGGTGAAAGCCTTCAAATTCCAGCCCGGCGCGACCGATCGCCGCCAGCAGTTCAGGAACCCGCTCGGCATCGACGCCGAAGGGCTTGGGGCCGCCGCTCATTTTCATCCCCGAGTTTCTGAGTTCAAAATCCGGATTGACGCGCACGGCGACACGCGCGGCGCAGGCGGTTTCTTCACGGATGCCGGACAGTTCCGCGACTTCGCGGAACGATTCGACGTTGATCAGGATGCCGGCGGCCACCGCGCGGCGCAGATCGACGCCGCTCTTGCCCGGTCCGGCGAAGCTGACGTCGCGCGGCTTGGCGCCGCCATCGAGCGCGATCTTCAGTTCGCCGCCGGAGGCCACGTCGAGGCCGTCGACCAGCGCCGCCATGTGTCCGACGAGCGCCGGCATCGGGTTGGCCTTCATCGCATAGTGGATTTTCAGCGTTTTCGGCAGCGCCGCGCGCAGCGATTCGACGCGCTGCGTGAGCAGACCGCGGTCGTAAGCATAGAAGGGCGTCTGCCCGACGCGCGCCGCGAGACGGGTGAGCGGAATGCCGCCGATCCGCAATTCCCCGTCTTCGACGGGGAACGGGTTCATCGGCGCGTGTTGGTGGACGGCGCGTTTGCTGGTTTGCATCATCGTTTCTGGAAGTAATTCATCGAAAACCATCTTCGGGTTGAACTCCACCTTCGGGAGGTCGTTCGGCGCGGAAAGGGCATGAGTCCTTGCGCGTCGTGTCGCCCGGTCACAGGCGTAAAGGAAGCATTTTATTCGTTTGCTCTGGTTTTGGCGTAACAGCGGGACAGAAGCATCGCATTCGGATCCCGGGAGGAAGCGGGCATGACTTCGATCGCGGCATGCCCTCACCGAATGCCGCCGATCCTCTGCGCGTTCGATTCCGACCTCCATCGGCCCGGAGCGTTGCGCCCCGGCCAGCCCTGATTCCACCTTGCTCGGTGGAGTCAGGCCGCGGAGAAGGGAAGCAGGAAAGACTGGGCGGATCGAAATTGGAAGCCGCGTAATGTATGGCATCGGCGTGTCCTCGCGGTATAATCCCACACTGATTCGTCCTGATTGCCCGTCATGAGCCGCAAGAAACTCCCCATCGGCATCCAGAACTTCCGCGAAATCCGCGAGGACGATTGCTATTACGTCGACAAGACCGCCTTCGCTCTCTCCATGATCCGGGAAGGCAAAGCCTACTTCCTCTCCCGTCCGCGCCGCTTCGGGAAGAGTCTCTTCCTCGACACCCTGGCGGAACTGTTCGCAGGCAAT
>JAITAJ010000365.1 GCA_031284185.1 Accumulibacter sp.
CCAGAAGGGACGCAGGCGCTTGACCGCCGTCATCTGCTGGTAGCGTCCGGCGTTGTAGCTTTGCCGGACGTTGGTATCGTAAATGATGCGGCTGCGCCAGCCCGGCGCGCCGTTATAGCTCCAGCCGTGTTTTTGCGCGATTTCCGGGAAAGCCTTTTTAAACGCCGCGTAACCGCCCTTTGAACGGGCTTTGTCGATGGCGTTGTACAGGTCTTCGATGAGCGCGTCATGCGTTGCGCCCGCGACGATAAAGCCGTGACTGTGCTGCTCCTGCCAGATGTCCGTCCAGCCGGATGAGGGCAGCTTGACCTTGCCCCGCCAATAGTCGATGGCCTCCGAAAAGGGCAGCGCGGAAGGGGAGAAGGCGGGATCAGCCATTTGGCGTCAGGAATCGGATAAACCCGCCAGATGTGCGGCGGCGAAGCCTTCGGCGATTGTTTTTGCCCAGGCCCTGTAGTTCTTTTCGTCGCGTTTTAGCGCCTCGATTTTTTCGATGGCCTCGTCAAAATCGCCGGATTCCGCGACGATGGCGGCGATCTGCTGGATGACATGCGCCTCGAACGGCGCGCAGAGCGCCGCCATTTGCGCGGCGTAGGTTTCGGAGGACAGAGGACTGAAGACAGAAGACAGTCCAGTTACCGGGCGCGTCGCGCCCGCGTCTTGACGATCCTCCGCCGCCGCCGGATCGCCGGATTCTGGCGCTTGACCTTGCGCGGTCAGGATTTTCGCGCCTTCCTCCGCTCTGGGAATCTGCATGATCTTGTGGGCGTAGTCGACATCGATCTCCATGCCGATTGCCGCGCCTTCGGAGAGCACCTTGACCATCTTGGCCTGATCGATCGTTTCCTCGGTCAGGTAGGTAAACCGGGGCAGGCGATCCTCCGGGAACATGCCGTTTATCAGCGCAATCGGGCGCACGAGTTGCCGGGAGAGCGTCGGCTCAAGTTGCCGCACGTCGTGCAGCATGATTTCCCTTCTCGCCCGCTCGTGGATTTCGCCCAGGGCGTTCGTGCTAGTCTTGCCGTCCGCCTGACTGGTGAGCGTGCCGCCCAGAATCGCCAGCGACTGCTTTTTTTCCCAGTAGGTAATCGCGTCGAGAAAGTCATTGACGGTGCCGGTCTTCGTTGCCTGCACGAATTCGATGGACATGGATTCCGGCACCACGCCCGCCGCATCGTGACCGATGTTCCTGACCGCGCGCAGCAGTTCGTCGCGCTTCTCGTTGCCGATGCCGTCCGGGAATTTGCCGAGGCGAAGCGGCAGACCATAGACCTCCAGAAAACGCTGCATGTCGCGCACGTCATAGGCCTTGTAGGCGTAGCACCAGGCAAGCACGCGAAAAAGCGCCGCGCCCTCGATGTAGCCGGATTTCGCCCGGTGCTCGTGCACGATCCAGTGGTTTTCCCAGAGGTCTTCGGCGACGCCATCCCGCAAGAATTGCAGGTTCCGGGTATCGGGGTTGATCTGGAAGAGGCGCTGCGGCACGAAATGAAAGGCGTCCGGCAACCAGACTTCGCCCGGTTTCCAGGCGTAGGCGAGCGCGACGAATCCCTTGCCGATGGCATCAGTGAGATCGTACTGCGCGTCCTCGACGCGCGGGATGGCGCGGATCATGTCGGCGAGTTCCTCGGCGCGGGAAATTTCCGCCTGGCTTGCGTCCGGCGGCGGCGTGAGCTGCCAGCCCAGCCCGGTCACGGCGCGGCGGCGCTTGGCGAGTTCAGAAAACACATGCGCGTCCTGCTCTTCGATCAACTCGAAAAGCGAAGCCTGATCCGTGAGAAACCCCGAATCGGCGGCGGCAAACGCCCGCGCCAGACGCGAGGGGTCAAGGGTGTTTACACTCGCATAATTCAGGGCGATGGCCTGCGCCGCCTTGGGCGAGGCTTGCGCGGTTTTGAGGTTCGCGCCCCGAAAGACGCGGTCGAGCGCGGTTTTGAGGTTGATCATACTGGCATCCTTTTAATCATCATCCCATCCATCGAACGGGTTGCCGACGGCGGCAAGGCGTTGCGCGCGGCGGTTGGCGGCGGGGGTATAGCTCCAGTCGGCGCTATAGCGATTCGCCATGCGCCAGAGTTTTTCGAGCGCGTCGGGGCCATCGTCATGATCGGCTTCGGGCCAAAACTTGAGCTGTTCGATCAGAACGGACTGGCTCCTGTGCAAGCGGATTTTGCCGCCGGAGACATAGGGTTGCAGGCTGATGATGCGCAGCGATTTTTCCACGTTCTCCGGCATGGCGATGCCGGGGAAGGGAATGCCCGCCCTTGTTGCCCGCTTCAACAGTTCCGTGAACAAAAACTCCTGAAATTGTACGGTCTCCACGCCCCAGGCGAGGCAGCGGTATTCCGCCTGCAACTCGATGGCGCGGGCAATGATCGCGTCCGGCACCCGGCGGCAGATGTCGGCCTCGACCACATCCAGCGTGAGCGTTTCCCGTGAAAATCCGCCAACCAAGATGGCGGAAGGATCGCGCGCCTTGCCCTGTTTGCCCAACGACGGATCAATCGCGCCGAAAAACAGCCAGTCGCGGCGGCGATCCACCCAGAACTGAATCACGCGGAACGGCGCGGCATCGTCGTTGCCCGCCTCGTTTTGCTGCTCCTGTAGAAAGGCG
>JAITAJ010000386.1 GCA_031284185.1 Accumulibacter sp.
ACGACAACCGCACCAATCTTCTGGCCGGGAAAGCGGCCCTGGCGGAAGATTACGCGGTGCTGACGGTGCCGTCCGCCCGCAAAATGCTGGAAACGCTGGAATGGAGCAAGCCCGACCTCATCCTCCTGGATGTGGACATGCCGGAGATGAACGGCTTCAAGGCGATCGGCATCCTCAAGAATTGTCCGGACACGCAGGATATTCCCGTCATATTCCTGACCGCCATGGGCGAGAGCGCCAACGAGCTGGAAGGATTGAAACTCGGCGCCGTCGACTACATCACCAAACCGTTCTCGGCGCCGTTATTGAGAAAGCGCATCGAAATGCACCTGCTCTTGCGGGATCGGGAGCGCGCGCTCAAGGACTACAACGACAATCTCCAGAGCATGGTCGAGGAGAAGACGAAAAGCGTCGTCAAACTGCAAGGCAAGCTGCTGACGGCCATGGCGGAACTGGTGGAAGGCCGCGACGTCACCACGGGAAATCACATCACCAATACGCGGCTCTATCTGAGTATTCTCCTCTCCGCCGTGATCGCGGCGGGAAACGAAGCGGAGCAGTCTTCCGGATGGGATATCGAATTGCTCCTCCAGTCCTGTCAACTGCACGACATCGGCAAGATCGCCATCAGCGACAGCATCCTCAAAAAGCCGGGGAAACTGACCCCGGAAGAGTTCGAGGAAATGAAGAAGCACGTGGCTTTCGGGGTGGGTTTCATCGAGAAGCTCGAAGACGGCGAAGAGGACTTCCTTTTCCTGCAATACGCGAAGACCCTCGTCGCTTTCCATCATGAGAAGTGGGACGGCTCCGGGTATCCATACGGTCTTTCCGGCGAGAACATTCCCTTGCTCGGGCGCATGATGGCCATCGCCGACGTATATGACGCCCTGACCTCCGAGCGCCCCTACAAAAAAGCCTTCAGCCACGAGGAAGCGGTCGGGATCATCGTGGAAGGGGAGGGGAAGCACTTCGATCCGCGGCTGATCCGCCTGTTCGAGCAAACCGCCGAATCGTTCCGGCAAGCCTCCCGAACCGGCGCGGTGACGAAAGGCGGACCAGCATGAAATCCTCACAAAACGTTTTTGCCCGCGCCGCTCTCGTCGATGGAGGGTTTATTTATGCGTTGAAGCGTCCTTCCGCGAAGCTGTTTGCTTTCCCCCCCCCCCCCCCCGGTCGTTTCCCGGCGCAGCCGCAAAAGGCATGCGGTTTGCCGCCGATCGCCATCGCTGGAAGCCGTGATAACATCCGCCGCCTTGCCTTGGGGCGCCGTTTCGCGTCTCTGGTGAAAAGTGTGCTTGCCGACGGAAATTTCGCCATGCCATCCTGTTCTTTCCGCATGCGGGAAAGATTGACCGGGCGGCATGTAAAAGACAATGGGTTCAAAGTGTTTGGCAGAGCGATGGAAAAGAACGACAGCAAAAGGATGGGCGCGGAAGGCGCTTTCACGAACGTCATGGCAATGCGCGACATTGCCTGTGAGGTCGACGAAACATCATGAGTTGGGAAACGGTCATCTGGTCGAATTTCAGGCAATGCCGCCTTGTTTTCGTGGCATTCTTCCTGATGGTGCTGAGCGGCTTCGTGTCCATCGGCATCATCATGGAGAAAAATCTGTCCGACGGCGCGACGAGGTCGCTGGATATCGTCGGAGAGAACGTCAACGCTTATTTTTCGGAAACGGACACTGTGCTGTCCATCGTGGCGCAAGCGGTGAAAGATCAGGTCCGGCGGGGAGAGTCGCAGGAAAAAATCCAGAAGTATTTCATGGAAATAACGGCTTGGCTGCGCCGACACGAGGACGCGGGAACCTCCCTGGACGTTTCCTTCACCGGCGTTTTCGGTTACATCCGGGGGGTATTCATCGACGGCATCAATCTGTCCCCGGACGAGGGGTATGTGCCGCAAACCCGGCCCTGGTTTCAGGCGGCCATCAGGAGCTGGGGGAAAACCGGCTTTACCGAACCTTACGTCAGCCTGGCGAGCCGGAACGTGGTCATTGCCGCCGCCAAGGAAGTGTTCGACGACAACGGAAACTCGATCGGCGTCATCGCGATCAATACGCGGATATCCCGGTTCTTGCGCAACGTCTATTCGCTGGGCAGTCTGTCCGGCGGCTACGGAATAATCACGAACCGGCAGCTCGACATCATGGCCCATCCGGACAGGAACAAGATCGGCATGCCGCTGCGGGACTTGAAGGGAGTATTTCCGGACATCGGTGACAGAATACTTTCCGATACGACCCTTTACGCCGTAGAGATCGAAGACGCGGACGGCGAGTCGTTCCTGGTGTTTTCCAAACGGATTGCCTATGGCTGGCACACCATCCTGCTCATTTCCAAGAGCGTCTATTATCACGACATGCATGTCGCCGGCGGCGCGCTGGCGGGATTGGGCGGCCTTTTTGCCCTGATTCTTTCCTATCTCTTGCTGCGGCTGGAAAAAGCCAGGGCGACCAGCGAAAAACGCCTGGGCGAGAAGGACAGGCTGCTGGAACTGGTCTTCGAATCCGTGCAGTTCGGGGCCTGGGAATGGGATGCTTCCCGGCCGTCGTTCTTCCAGTTCAACGACGTTTATATGAAAATGCTCGGATACGCGCCGGGAGAACTCGACTCCACCGTGGAGGAATGGAAGAGCTTCATCCATCCCGACGATCTGCCCGTCATGGAAGAAGCGCTGGAAATGACCGTGCACGGGCACATCCCGGGCTATTCCATCGAAATGCGCTTGCGCGGCAAAGACGGAAGCTATCTCCGGACGCTGAATTTCGGCGGAGTGGTGGAGAAGGACGACTATGGAAAAGCCGTGCGCATGGTGGGCGGACACATCAATCTCGACAGGGAAACGAAACTCCTGACCTCTCTTGCGCGAATACGGGCGGAAGAAGCCAAACTGAAGCGGGAGCGCGACCTGGCCATCAAAAACAGCGAGGCCAAGGCGGCTTTCCTGGTACGCATGAGTCACGAGATTCGCACGCCGATGAACGCGATCATCGGGCTGAGCGAGCTGGCGCGGCGGGAATACGGCAAACCGAAGGC